>RGBZ01000008.1 GCA_009919365.1 bacterium | reverse complement strand
TGCCGTGCTGATGGAGGGCGACACCTACAGCGTCGCATCCATGGTGCATGACCTGCTGGTGAAGACTCACCCCGAAGACCTGCGCAAGATTGAAGAGATCAAGCAGCTTGTTGCTGGGTCACTCGACGTGGACCGTATCCTCGCTGCCGCGCGGCCAGTTCCAACGCGCTAGCCGGAGCTCCTAGGGGAGCGTGATCGCGTCAATCAGGCGCACCCCATCAACGACCGCTGCGAGAGAGACGAGCGCCTCGCCAGATGCTGCATCACCAACCTCTCCCTCATCTGCAAGTGGCAGGAGTTTCGCGCCGTCGGCGAAGTCAAGGTAGTCGAGCGAGAGGCTTGGCTCGGCGGCAATCACGCGTTCGGCGATTGCCCGCAACATTGCAACGCTCGTAACGCCAGAGGCGTATGCCTCGGCGATGAGCGAGAGGGCGACGGGAATTGATCGTGCGGCGGCGGCGCGGCCCGCTGCTGAGAGCTTCTGATTGCGCGAACTCAGCGCGAGACCGTCAGCATCGCGCACCGTTGCAACGCGGTGGATGGCGATGTGATCGCTGCGATGTGCCGTCAGCCATTCAACGACGCGCACCTGCTGCGCGTCCTTCGCGCCAAAGTACGCCTGGTTGGGGCGTACCAGATCAAAGAGGCGAGAGACGACGGTCGCTACGCCCAAGAAGTGTCCCGGACGGGCGGCGCCCTCAAGCCGTGTGGCGAGCGGACCCGGATCAATCAGCGCAACTCGTTCACCGGGCGGATAGATTTCTTCGACGGCTGGGGTGAAGAGCAGGTCTGCGCCAGCCGCATTGGCGAGTAGCTGGTCGCCCTCAAGGGTGCGCGGGTATTGTGCGACTTCAGCGGCGTTCGCAAACTGCGCTGGATTGACGAAGATGGAGACGACCACCGTGGCGGCAGTACGACGCGCGGCGGCGATGAGCGCGGTATGGCCGGCGTGAAGCGCCCCCATCGTTGGCACCAGCGCAATTGGGCGCGGGAGCTGCTCGAGCGATCGTTCGAGGGCTACGCGAGTAGTGACGGTTCGCATCGCTCGTTGTTTGCGTTAGCGCGGGAGTTCGTTGAGGGCGGCGATGAGGGACGCGTCGCCCGCGATCGCTTGTGCCTCTGCGGGGAAGCCCCCCGACTCGACATTACTTCGCCAGGCGGCAAGTGCCGCGATCGCCTCTTCGCGAAGGTTGGCGACGCGCCCAGCGTGGCGCGGTGCGGTCGCGCCGAGTAGGCCGAGTAGGTCGGGTAACACTTGGACCTGTCCGGTGCAGCCGGCACCTGCGCCGATGCCGATCGTTGGGATTGTGAGGCGGCTGGTGATCGCGGCGGCAAGTTCCTGGGGCACGAGTTCGATCACGATCGCCGATGCGCCGGCCTCCTGAAGGGCGAACGCATCTTCTAGCAGTGCCGCCGCCGCCTCGGGGAGACGCCCCTTCGCGCGTGGCTTGCTCTCATTCAGTGACGACTGTGGCGTGAATCCGATATGTCCGATCACGGGGACCCCACTGCGCGTGAGTGCAGCTACGACGGAGGCTACAGCCACGCCACCCTCGAGCTTTACGGCACCAGCGCCGGCATCGCGAATGAAGTGCGCGGCGTTATCAGCCGCTGTCGGCGCATCAACATACGAGAGAAACGGCATGTCGCCGATCACCAGTGCGGTGCTCGTGGAGCGAACAACGGCGGCGGTATGGTGCAGCATCTCGCTCATGCCAACGCGTACGGTTGACTCGTGCCCGAGCGCAACCTGTGCAAGTGAGTCGCCAACGAGAATGAAGTGAACGCCAGCCGCCTCGGCGAACTCGGCGGTCGCACGATCCCATGCGGTGACAACAGCGAAGTGGCTACCCGCGGCGTGTGCCGCGCGCATGTCGGCGACGGTGTGTCGTGCCATCAGCCTGCTCGGGCCGAGAGGAGTGCCGTAACTCGGTCTAGGATGGCGTCGGCCACAACACGCTTCGGCGCCGGGCCGACTCGGGTGACCAGCTCGTCGGATCCGATGATCTCCGCGGCATTTTCAGCGCTCTCAAAGCCGATGCCGGGGGCCGTGACGTCGTTGGCGACGATGAGGTCAAGGTCCTTGTTCTCGAGCTTCTCGCGTGCCCGCGGTGTGGCACTCGCCTCTGCTGAGAAGCCCACGAGCAGCGTCTGGCGCGTGGCACGCGGACCTAACGCTTGCGCAACGCTGGCGAGCAGGTCGGGGGTTGGTGCGAGACGCAGGGTGATCTCGCCATCGCGACGCAGCTTCTCGGTGAGCGGGCCGCCCGCGACGCGGAAGTCAGAGACCGCCGCAGTGGCAATGAGCGCATCAGCTGGCGTCGTTGCACTCCCGTTTGGTGCGGCGAGGAGTGCGTCGCGCAGCGCGGCATTGAGCGCATCAACGCTCATGGCTCGAACGATCGTAACCCCCTCAGGGAGCGGCACACTGACACGGGCGGCGATCAGGGTGACGTCGGCGCCGCGATCGCGTGCCGCCTCAGCAAGGGCGATCCCCTGACGACCCGACGAGCGGTTCGCCAAGATGCGTACCGCATCGATCGGCTCTTCGGTCCCACCTGCAGTAACGACAATGCGCCGACCTGAGAGATCGCCAGCAGGAACGGGCGGCGGACGACGGCTCTCGTTTGGCTCACGAATTGGTGCTGACCCGATGGCGGCCACCACAGCGTCAACGATCGCGGCAGTTTCAGCGAGGCGGCCAACACCGGTCGCACCACTGGCAAGTGCGCCGCTCTCGGGCGCAACAAGTGTGTAGCCAAAATCATCGCCCAGCCGCGCCACATTAGTTTGCGTCGCAGCATGGGCCCACATCTCGCCATCCATGGCGGGGGCAACGATCACTGGTGCGGTGGTGGCGAGGCAGGCGGCGGTGACCACATCTCCGGCGAGGCCGCCCGCCATCGCGCCAATCCACTGCGCGGTTGCCGGGGCAATCAGCATCGCGTCGGCGGAATCGGCGGCAACGATGTGGCCGATGCGACCGTCAGGGAGGAGGTCGAGCAGATCGGCATCAACGGCGCGCCCGGTCAGGGTGCGCAGCGTCAGGGGTGAGACGAATCGCGTAGCGGCCGGGGTGAGGAGCGCATGCACATCGGCGCCCTCGGCGCGTAGTGCGCGCACGATCTCTGGCGACTTGTAGGCGGCAATGGAGCCGGTGATGCCGAGAACAACGAGTCGTCCGGCGAGGCGCTTGCTCATACGCGCACCGCAGCGGGAAGCGCGTTGATCGCGCGTAGAACAAACTCGGCGTCACGGTGATCAGCTGCAATCGTGGCGCACCAACCAGCGAGTGCTGCGCCACCGCTCAGCACCACGGCGGGAGCTGGCGCGCCGGGATCGCGGCGTAACATCTCTTCAGTAGATTCCGCTATCAGCGCGGTGAGGGCACCGCGTGCACCTCGAAGAATTCCGGCGCTAAGCGCTTCGGCGGTGTCCGCACCGATCGGTCCAGCGAGATCGGGGTTCTCGTCATAGATGGCAACAAGTGGAAGTGCGGCGGCGCCGCTGGCCAAGGCGCGAGAGGCGAGCACTGGCGAGGGGGCAATTGCACCGCCAAGAAGACGGCCGCTGCGATCGACACAGGTGAGGGTGAGCGCGGTGCCGAGCGTGACGGCGATTGCGCCGCGCTGGGTAGGTGCACCGTACTCCGTGTAGGCGAGCCAGGCGGCAAGGAGTCGATCAATGCCGATCTGGGCCGGTGGGGTGAGCGCAAGTTCAAGCGGCACATCAGCCAGGTTCACGAATTCAACTGCGATCGCTTCGCTCGCCGCCGCCGCCGTGAGCGCTTCGGAGCCGGCTGGGACCACGCTCGCGACACGCAGGGTGGCGGGTTCGCCTGCGTGCTGCGCATCGGCCCGAATCGTCGCGATTAGTTCTGCGGCGATGCGGCGCCACCCCTCCGTATCGCGGGGATCAGCAGGGGCTGCGAGGCGCACCACGGCGCCGTCAAGCAGGGCGGCCTTCGCCGCACTATTCCCAAGATCAACGGGGTAGCGCACCGCGCAATGATAGGGCGGGCGGCGCGGGTGCGGCTGGGAGCCGCTCTGCGGTAGGCTCTCTCCCTCATGGATCACGAACAGCACGACCGCGCCCCCGGCCTCTTCGTCAACCGAGGCCTCGTCGTGCAGCGCGCCGATAAGGCGAACATCCTCCGCCCCCTCCTGCACCAGACGGTCTCCTATCGTCACGTACGCGACGGTGAGCAGATCGTTCGTGGCCACGGCTGGGTTGAGGAGGTGTTGGGCGACGATCCCGAGGTGTCGTCGATCTTCACCCCGCTCACTATCACCATCAACGTTGACGCTTTTGAGAGCATCGAGTTTGATCTGAGCGAGCCGGGGAACCTGCGCTACGTGCTTCGCTCAGGCGCCGATGCCGTCGAGATTGAGTACCAGGCCGGCACCCAGGTGCCAGATGCTGCCCCCGTCAAGAGCTGGCTCGAATATCGCGGCGAGCAGTATGTGCAGATCGAACTGCCGACCGGCGCATGGCCGACAGCAAGCGACGAGAAACCGCACTCGAACGAGATCGGGTAACCTGCCGCTATGAGCTCCAGTCAGCGCACCCTTGTTCTCGTTAAGCCAGACGGCGTACAGCGTCAGCTTGCTGGTCGCGTGATCACGCGATTCGAAGAGCGCGGCCTCAAGATCGTTGCACTAAAGATCACGCCGGTGAGCGCCAAGCTCGCTGAGACGCACTACGCCGTCCACGCAGCACGTCCCTTCTTCAAGGGGCTCGTAGAATTCATCTCATCGGGACCGGTCGTAGCGATGGTCCTTGAAGGGCCAAATGCGATCGCTGTGGTTCGCTCCATGGTCGGCGCGACGAAGCCACACGAATCAGCCCCAGGGACGATTCGCGGCGACTTTGCGCTTGAGACGGCAAAGAATTTGATTCATGCATCTGATGCACCAGAAACTGCCGCGGCAGAGATTGCACTCTGGTTCCCAGAGGGCGGCCTTGTCGAGTACACCCGCGCCACCGACGCCTGGATTCTCTCCGACGAGGAGTAGCACTCCCAGCGAAGGCGCGTCGCTATGGCGCCGGCGAGATCTCCCCGCCACCTGACGGCATCACACTTGGCGATACCTCTGGCGAAACTGTGACGCTCGGCGTTGGATCTGCACTTGGCGCAACACTCGGCACAAAGCTCGGCGCCGGATCAAAACTTGCCTCCGGTGACACGCTCGGCGCCGGAGGGAGCGGACCCGTCCCACCCGACTCAAGAGCGAGCCAACCAGCTGCCGCCGCCGCAACGAAGATTGATCCTGCAACCAGCGAGATCGTGATGAGGTTTGCGAATGGCCGAGTTTCAGCTTCGTGCACCGTCTGACTCTGTGGTGTGAAGCCAACGAGGAGAAGTCGAATCGCCGCAACGATCAACAGGATCTGCCCGATCACGGCAAACAGTGCGATGAGTGGATTGCCACCGAGGAGCAGAAGATTCACTCGCGCAGCTAGTACGGCGCCGGGCGGTAGCGCCACGAGCGCGACGATCGCGGCGGTGAGGGTAATCCCATGCGCGCTCGTGTGGCGCGCCCACCCACCAAGCTCACTGATGGAGGTGGTTCCATACCTTCTCCGTACGCTCACCAGCCAGAGACCGAAGAGCGATATGGCCAGCGTCCCTGGGAGAACGATTAGGCGCGAGGTTGTGTCGGTCGGCGATTGCAGGGCGGCCGCGGCTGCGATCGCCAGCCAACCGGCGTTGCCCACGGCCAAGTACCCAACGATCTCGCCGATGTCGTCGTTGAGCAGGGCGGAGACCGCACCGAAAACCAACGTTGCTGCTCCCGCGAGCAAGATGCCGGGAACGATGGCGCCACCAATTGGATCGGTAATGCTGCTTGCCAGCGCTGAGAGTTCGCTCATGACGATAAGCGCAAGCGCCGAGGGGATCCAAACACCGACGAGCAGCGAGCCGACAATCGGGAGCGCCTCAAAGATCTTGATCAGTCGGTTGTGGAAGGGGAAGACCCCTGCCGCCACGATGAGCACAAGAGAGACGCCGAGCGCCGTACCTGCGGCAAGCGATGCAGGGGTGGCATACGAAGCATCAACGGCCGCATACGAGATTGCTGTGCGCAGAATCTCGGCGATAACGACGGCGGGGAGCAAGAGGGAGACGGTGCGAAGGTCGCGGAAGACTGCGCGAGCGCGACCCGCATCGTCCTTGCCGCTCGCGGCCGCGCCAGAGATCGCGAGGCTAGCGAATAAGAGGAGCGCAATTGGCGCGATCCCTGAAGGTGCTGCCAACGCAAGGTCAATCGCAGCGATACCGCAGAGGGCTATTTGGCCCATGGTCCCTGCTCGACGCCCCTCACCCGCACCGACGATCACGGCGAAGACGATGCCACCGAGGAGTACGAGGAGGCGGCCGGGCTCCGAAGGGTCGATTGTGATCTGGCCTAACCGAAGCGTTGAGAGATAGCCCGGGCCAGCCAGCACGGCACCAATTGACGTTGCCAACAGCAGGAGCTGCACGCCGACGGTTGCGTACTCGGCGGCATCATCGCGTTGCGATCCGCGCCAGAGTCGAATCAGTGGAACAAGGGCGAGGGAGCTCAGCGCCATGAGCGTCGGGAAGAGCGCACGAATCACCGATAGGACTTCGACTTCGGTCATCACTCCTCCTCCGAGTTTGAGATGCGCGTCGCAACACTGCCGCCAACGACCAAGAGGCAAGTGAACCCGGCACCAATTGCGAGCGCCGTAAGTGGATCGAGGGCGCCAAAGATGGAGGTACGAAGGAGCATCGTTCCCGCAAGCGTCACGACGGCTGCGCGCGTGGTCGCTTCAATGAAACGACTCGTGAGCAGCGGCGGCAGACCGACAACGAGGAGGGCAATTCCGGCCGCACGGAGTGCATCGCTGCTTGACTCAATAGGGAGGGCGAGCGGCACAAGGCCGAGGAGGAGGCCCGCGGCTGCGCTCGCCACGACGACTGGGTGCTCGCGTAGGGTGCCGATCAGGGTGCGCAGAGCGAGATCGCGGCGAAGCGCGTCGCGGTCAAAGAGGTTTTCTGGGAGTGCAGCGGCGAGGCCGATGCCAATAGCGGAGAGGCGCAGGATCAGGCCGATGCGATTTGGATCCGCAACGGAGAACTCCAACGCGCTGGAACTCAGCGCCAGGATCGTTAAGGCAACCCATGCACCACGGCCGGCGCTCGTCACCGCCAACGTGCCCGCCAGGATGGCGATGAGGACGAGTGGTACCTCGAGACTCGGCATCTACGGGGCTACCTGTCGGTAGGTCGGTGGCGTGATGAAGGTGATCAGCTCAATTGGGAAATAGCGCAAGATCGCCCGCCCAATCACGCTGGTGGTGGGGATAGGTCCGTACGCCCGCGAGTCGGATGAGTTCGATCGGTGGTCGCCGAAGACGAGGAGCTCCGTAGGTCCGAGGACCCAGCGACCAGACTCCCCAGCCCCATCGCCGCCCCCATCGCGGTAGATGTAGATCTCGTCAATTGTCACTCCGTTTACGCGGACCACCCCATCCACCAGGTCGATTGTTTCGCCTGGAAGTCCGATCACTCGCTTGATGTAGGGAGTGCCAACTGCGTCTCCAGGCCAGGTGCTGGGCGGTCGGAAGATGACGATGTCACCGCGGTGGTAGCCAGTCAGGGCCGCGGTGAGCTTGTCGGCGAGCACGTACTGTCCAGGTTCAAGGGTTTGGCGCATTGAGCCCTGCTCCACCCGAAACGGCTGTGCCACGAAGGTCTGCAGGAGATAGAAGGCGAGGATGGTCAGCGCTACCGTCTGCACGATCTCTATGGCAAGTCTACGGAGGCGCATCCGGCTGAGTATAGGCGGGGGAGGGTGTGCGGTTGACCCATAGCGGGGCCTCCCCGTACCATCACCTCACCAGGAGCCCATCCTGGCGGGTCGCACCTGCGACCTGAAGCCCGACAGACGCCCGACCCGAAGCGCGGTGCCAAGCACCGCGGCCACGCGACGGACTGGACGCATCGGAGGATCTACGACGATGGAAATCACGTCACTCATGCTGCAGGGGCTCGTGCTTCCAGCGGCGGTCATCGCAATCCTGTTCGCCCTGCTACTGGCCAGCGATGTGCTGCGCCGCGACAAGGGAACCCGCGCCATGCAAGACGTTGCGGGCATGATCTTCGAGGGAGCGGTCGCGTTCATGCGACGCCAGTACGTCACCATTGGAGTGCTCTCAGTAGTGATGGCCGTGCTGATCGGCGTGCTCATTGCAAACTTTGAGACCGCCGCCGTTGCCGATACCCCAGTCTTCGGGGCTGACCTCGGCATTCGTACGGGAATCGCCTTCATCTTCGGCGCCGCCTGCTCTATGGTGTCGGGCGTCATCGGCATGTACGTCAGCGTGAAGGCAAACCTTCGCACCACCGCCGCCGCCCGACAGGGCGTCGTGAAGGCGGTGCAGGTTGCAATGCGCGGTGGAGCAGTCTCTGGCTTCCTCGTTGCGGCGCTCTCGCTGCTCGGCGTCTACGCCGTCTTCGTCTTCTTCGGCGGACTTGAGCGCCCTGCAGAGGCGCCATTCCTCATCGTCGGCTACGGCTTCGGCGCATCATTCGTTGCACTCTTCGCGCAGCTTGGTGGCGGCATTTACACCAAGGCCGCTGACGTTGGCTCCGACCTTGTCGGCAAAGTTGAGAAGGGGATCCCGGAGGATGACCCTCGCAATGCAGGCGTGATCGCCGACCTTGTTGGCGACAACGTAGGTGACTGCGCCGGTCGCGGCGCTGACCTTTTTGAATCAACTGCCGCCGAGAACATCGGCGCGATGATCTTGGGCGTCAGCGCGTTCAAGATTGCGGAAGGTATGGGCTGGGCACACCCAGAGTCCTGGATCTTCTTCCCGCTCGTTGTGCATGCTTTCGGACTGCTCAGCACGATCGTCGCCATGGCCTTCGTGCGTGGCAGCGATAAAGAGAATCCAATGAATATTCTAAACCGCGGCTATTGGGCAACCACCATCATTTCCGCTGGCGGGCTCGCGCTTGCCTGCGCGGTGATGTTGAATGCTGGCAACTCCAACGCTTGGCTCTGGTTCTTCGGAGCTGGCCTGGTCGGCCTCGCCACCAGCGTGGCGTTCGTTTACATCACCCAGTTCTATACAGCCGGCTCATATCGACCGGTTCGTGAGATCGCAGAGGCGAGCCGCACCGGCGCCGGCACGAACATCATCGCTGGCACCGCCGTCGGCTTTGAAACGACCCTGGTGACTGCAGTCTCCATTTCGGCGGCGATCTTCGCCTCAAACTGGCTCGGCACCCAGGCTGGACTTGCCGCAGGCCTTTCGGGCGTCGCGCTTGAGAAGTTCGGCATCTTCGGCACCGCCGTTGCAACGGTCGGCATGCTCATGACCACCGCCTACATCTTGGCGATGGACACGTTCGGACCGATCACCGATAACGCTGGTGGAATCGCTGAGTTCAGCCGCGCTCCAGAGAAGGTGCGCGAGGTGACCGACAAGCTTGACGCGGTCGGCAACACGACGAAGGCGCTCACCAAGGGGTATGCGATCGCCTCCGCATCGCTTGCCGCATTCCTCCTCTTCTCGGCCTATCTCGACAAGGTGAACCTGATCTTGGAGCGAGCTGGCAGGCCGCTCATTGAATCGGTCAACTTGGCGAACGTGAACGTCTTCATCGGTGCCTTCATCGGCGCGATGCTGGCCTATTTCTTCAGCTCACTCGCCATTCGCGCCGTTGGGCGGACGGCGCAGTCGATCATTGTTGAGGTTCGCCGCCAGTTCCGCGAGATTCCTGGAATCATGACCTACAAGGCGCGTCCGGACTATGCGCGCGTCGTAGATATCACCACCATCGCCGCCCTACGCGAGATGATCGCTCCAGGTGTGGTTGCGGTGGCCACTCCAGTTCTGGTGGGAGTCCTACTCGGCGCCGAAGCGGTTGCGGGCCTCCTGATCGTTGGAACGATCAGCGGCGTGCTGCTGGCCACGGTGTTGAACAACTCTGGTGGCGCATGGGATAACGCCAAGAAGTTCATCGAGTCCGGCGGACTCAAAGACGCCAAGGGGAAGGTCCTCGGCAAGGGGAGCGACGCTCACGCGGCCGCCGTGGTTGGCGACACCGTTGGCGACCCATTCAAGGACACCGCTGGTCCATCGCTGCACGTGCTCGTGAAGCTGCTTGCCACGGTCACCCTGGTGCTCGCCCCGCTCTTTATTCGCGGCTAGTCCGCCGCTCTAGGCACGTAACTGAAGCGGCGCTTCCCATAAGGGGGGCGCCGCTTCATGCTATGCCCCTACAGCGTCGGAGTGGCGCACTCGGGTACCAGTGGAGGGGCGATGGGCAGCGATCCGGTTTCTGCAGCACTTGTCGCCCTGCTGCTCGGGCTCGTGCAGGGTGCTACCGAGTTCCTGCCAATCTCTTCATCGGCACATCTCTATGCGATCCCGTACCTCTTTGGCATCAGTGATCCGCTCCTCTCGTCACTCTCGTTCGGTGCGGTGATCCATTTAGGCACACTGGCCGCCGTGCTCGTTGCACTTCGCCGTGATGTGTCGCGGCTCGCTCGCGTAGCACTACGAATAGTTTCATCAGGGGGACGCCACCGCGGCGATCCGTTCGATCAGCGTCTCATCCTCGCGATCATCTTCGGCACGATCCCTGCGGTACTTCTTGGCATCGCAGCTGGCGACCTGCTTGAGGGTGCCGTGCGCACACCACTCGTTGTTGCGGGTGCAGTGACGGTGGGAGCACTCCTCCTCTGGTTTGCGGAACGTGTGAGCACGCGTGAGCGACCGCTGCAGAGTGTCGGCGTGATTGATGGCGTCATGGTTGGCCTAGCGCAGGCACTGGCACTCATCCCTGGCATCAGTCGCTCTGGTGCGACCATTAGCGGCGGACTCCTGCTCGGCTTCCGTCGCGATGCGGCGGCGCGTCTCGGCTTCCTGCTCGGCATCCCGGCGATCGCTGGTGCGGGCACGATTGAGTTGAAGCGCGTCTTGGAATCGAGTGAGGATCTTGCTGCAAGTGCGCCACTTCTTGCCATCGGCGTGGCGAGCGCCTTCATCTCGGGCCTACTCGCCATCAAGTTGCTCTTCCGCATCTTGGACGGCGGCAGCACACGAATCTTTGTGGTGTATCGACTCGCCTTCGCCGCCGTGCTGATCGCCTCCGCCGCGCTCCGAGGTGGGCTGTAATGGATCTCGGTAAGAGCGTTCGTCACCGCGCTCTGCGCGACATCGTGTCGCGGCAGGCGATCCGTACCCAGCGAGAACTCGCTTCAGCGCTCAAGCGGCAGGGAATCCCAGCGACGCAGGCAACGCTGAGCCGCGACATCACCGAGCTTGGCCTCATCAAGGTGGACCGCGGCGGTTCGCCGGCCTACGCATTCCCGCCAGGTCGCTCAATTGAGATTGCGGCAGAAGATCGACTTCAGGCGCTCCTCGCCGAGACGCCGCTGGAGGCCTCGGTGGCGGGGTCGATCCTCGTGCTGAAGACGCTCCCCGGGAGCGCACACGCCATTGCCGCCTCACTCGACCGCCTGCTGCTCCCCGAGATTGTTGGCACGGTGGCGGGGGATGACACCCTCTTTGTGGCCGTGCGCGATGCAGCGGCGATGCGCAGATTCCGCAAGCGCCTGACCGAACTCGCCCAGCGAGGCTAATCGCCTCCGCGGGCGCTAGGATTCCCACCATGTATTGGGCAGATGAACTCGCCGCACGCGTCTCCGGGCCCCAGGTCGTCAACGATTCAAAGACCCCTTCGGGGACGGTCCACGTCGGCTCCTTGCGAGGACCGGTGATGCACGACGCCATTGCTCGCGCCCTGCGCGACCGCGGCATCCCCGTGCAGTTCCGCTACGGCGTTGAAGATATGGACGCGATGGATGCGCAGGCGCTCCTCACCCCCGATGCGGTGGAGCGTTATATGGGCGTGCCACTATCGCGCGTGCCGGCCCCCGAGGGGAGTAGTGCCGAGAATTACGCGCGACACTTTGTGGGGACGCTCTTCTTCCCAACGTTTGCGCGCCTCGGCATTCGCCCAGAGTTCTACTGGCTCTCGGAGATCTACCCAACCGGGCAGCTCGATCCATTCATTCGCACCGCCCTCGACAAGGCGCAGGTGATTCGCGACCTCTACGTGCGCGTCAGCAACGTGGAGCGCCCCGCCGGCTGGCTGCCGATCCAGGCGATCTGCGAAGCCTGCGGTCGCGTTGGCACCACCCTCTCCGACGATTGGGATGGCGAGACGATTCGCTATCGCTGCCTCCCGGACTATGTGAAGTGGGCGCAAGGCTGCGGCCATGAGGGGCGACTCGCACCATTCGGCGGCAAGGCGAAGATGCCGTTCAACGTGGAGTGGGCGGCGAAGTGGTCGCTGATGGGCGTCACGATTGAAGGGTGCGGCAAGGACCTTGGCACCAAGGGTGGATCACGCGACCGAAGTGAGGCGATTTCACGCGAAGTCTTTGACCGCGAGCCGCCAATCAATGTGATGTACGAGTTCCTCAACGTCGGCGGCAAGAAGATGTCGACCTCCAAGGGGCTCGGCGCTGCGGTGCACTCTATCTCTGAGTCAATTCCGCCCGAGGTACTGCGCTTCCTTTTCTTGCGCCCACGTCCGAACCACGCCATTGATTTCGATCCGGCTGGCAGCGATGCGATTCCACGCCTGCATGACGAGTACGACCGCATCAGCGCCGCCACGGCGGGGAAGACGGTGCGCGGCGAACTGCCACCCGATCACGAGCGCCTGCAGTTCTTCAGCCAGATTGCCGATAGCAGCGCCGATGCGGCGAAGGAGGTTGCCGCCGCGTGGCGCCCGGCATTCGGGCAGCTCTCGCTCCTTCTGCAGCTTCCAGGTGTCAACGTGGTGGAGCGCGCCGCCGCCGAGAAGGGGAGCCCACTCACCGCCGCCGAATCTGCCGAACTGAACGAGCGCATCGCCGCCGTCACGAACTGGTTGCGTGATTACGCTCCTGAAGAGGCGCGGATTGCGGTGCGCCCAGAACTCCCAACCGATGCCGTTGCGGCACTGAGCGCCGAGGAGCGCGCCTGGCTCGGTGCCCTCGCCCCGCAGATCGAAGCGGCACTCGCTGCGGATGCCGCCGCCCTCGGGAGCGGCGACGCCTGGCAGGCGCTCATCTTCAGCGCCGCCAAAGAGGCGGGCCTGCAGCCGGTTCGTGCCTTCGCCTCGCTCTACGCCGCCTTCCTTGGGCGAACGAACGGCCCGCGCGCGGGTTGGTTGCTCGCAGCGATCGATCGCACCCTTATCCTTACGAGGCTGCGTGATGCCGCAGCGGTACAGGGGGTGAGCGCATGAGTGTTGGCACGCAACGACTACGCGACGACGCCGACCGACTTCGCGCCGGGGCGATCGCCAAGCGCGAAGACCCGACGGTTGTTGATGCCGCCCTTGAGGCAGATGCTTCACGGCGCGCCCTCTCGATGCGCGTAGACACACTACGTACCGAGCGCAAGCGCCTCTCTGCCGAAGTTGGCGCGCTGCTCGGCGGCAAGCCGGCCGTTCCAGCAACTGAACCAAAGGTCGTCGCACTGAAGGCAGAATCCCAGAAGGTCGCCACAGAGATGGAGGGGCTTGAGAAAGATCTCGCCGCTGCCGAGGCGCAGCTTGAAGAGTTGCTGCTCCGCATTCCGAACCCGCCCGACGAAGACATTCCCGTTGGCGGCGCCGAGGCGAACACGACGATTCGCACCTGGGCACCTGCAGGGCACCCAGCCATCGGCGCCAAGGGCGAAGACCCAGCAACGGCAGCGGCGCCAGAGCACGATGTGGTTGCGGAACGACTCGGCATCTTTGATCTGGAGCGCGGCGCAAAAGTCGCCGGCGCAGCGTTCCCGGCGTATCGCGCCGACGGCGCAGCACTGATTCGCGCGCTCATCAATCTCTTCCTTGACACCCATGTGCGCGAGAACGGCTTCACCGAGATCTGGCCACCGATCCTGATCAACGAGGCATCGGCACGCGGCACGGGACAGATCCCCGACAAGGAAGACCAGATGTACGTGGTCGGTCGCGACGGCTTCTACCTCGCGCCGACCGCCGAGGTGCCCGTGACGAACCTGCATCGCGATGAAATCCTCGATGGTGCGGAGCTACCGATTCGCTACGCCGCCTACACACCGTGCTTCCGACGTGAAGCCGGCGCCGCTGGCCGTGAGACGCGCGGCATCCTGCGCCTGCATCAGTTCGACAAAGTCGAGATGGTTAGCTTTGAGCGACCTGCAGAGTCGGCCGCCGCACTTGAGTGGCTCACAGCTCGCGCTGAAACGCTGCTGCAGCGCCTTGAGCTTCCGTATCGCGTGCTGCTGATGGCAACGGGCGACATGGGCTTCGTGCAGATGCGCAAGTACGACCTGGAGGTGTGGGCCCCCGGCTCAAAGCGGTGGCTCGAAGTGTCGAGCTGCTCGAACTTTGGCGACTATCAGGCGCGCCGCATGGCTATTCGCTACCGCACCGCGCAGGGCGAGAAGCCAGAACTCGTGCATACACTGAATGGCTCAGGGCTCGCAGTGCCGCGCGTGCTGGCGGCGCTCCTAGAACATGGCGCGCAGCCCGACGGCAGCGTGAAACTTCCCGCCGCGCTGCACCCATACCTTGGTGGCCGCACGCACCTCGCCCCGCCAACCAAGAGCTAGCGGCCGATCCGATACACTCCCTCGTGGAGGGGTGCCGGAGTGGTTGAACGGAGCTGTCTTGAAAACAGCCCAGGCTGGTAACGGTCTGCGGGGGTTCGAATCCCTCCCCCTCCGCCACACCCCAATCGCTCACTCTGCGCCACACTGCGCCTCATGAGTAGCGGCCTCTGTTCCATCTGCACCCATGCGCGGCTCGTGGTGAGTGGCCGCGGGTCGCACTTCATGCGCTGTGGGCTCTCCGATACAGATGATCGCTTCCCGCGCTACCCGCGCCTGCCGGTCATGCGCTGCGCTGGTTTTAGCGCTGAGACTCCGCCCGACGCGTCGCCGCCATCAGCAGCGTCCACAACTCCACCAGATCTTCAGGAGTAAGGGCGCCGGCACCGCGCGCCGAAATACGCGCCAGGAGTGCCGCCTCGCGCTCTGGGTCCTGCACCGCGCGACCAAGTTCCGCCTTCGCGGCCCCCGCCTCCAGGGCAAGTTCAGTGCGAGCGGCGAGCAGCGTCAGCAGCTGATCATCAATGGCGTCAATGGCGGCGCGAATCTCGAGCAGGCGTGCGGCGGGATCGCTCACCGGTGGCCGTCCGCCGCACGCGCGGCGTTCCACAGTTCTGCAATGAGGGCAACGGCTCGTAGGTAACCGGTCGCACCGTAGCCGCGTACGGAAACGGCGGCGAGGTCCTCGACGAAGTTCACGCTGCGGAACGGTTCGCGCGTCCCTGGGTCACTCAGGTGCACCTCGGCGAAGGGTCGCTCCACGGCGAGCAAGGCATCGCGCAGGCTGACGCTGGTGTGGGTGAGACCACTCGGGTTGATGATCAGCCACGAGTAGTCGCGCACATGGAGCCGGTCGATCAGCTCGCCCTCGTGATTCGACTGCACCGCGTCAACCAGGTGCAGACCTGCGGCGGCTGCCGCTGTTGCGACCGAGGCCTCGATCTCGGCGAGGGTGGTGGTGCCGTAGGTCTCTGGCTCTCGTTCGCCGAGCAGATTGAGGTTCGGTCCGCTAATCAGCAGCAGCCCATCGCCAGCGGCATGGGCCCGCGTTCGTGGGCTCATCGTCGCAAGCTCGATGCGCTTGGAAATCTCAGCCACGACTCCTCCTACTTGGCGCCGGCCAACATGGCGGCCGCTGCGCGCTCTACGAGGCTAGCAGGAACATCGTTGCGAATAACGTAGCCCTCGTCGCTCGCCAGGACCCAGCGAATCTACGCGCAGCCAGTGCCGCGGGGGTCACGCCAAGGTCGACACCAATTTGCAGCGCGGCGCGCAAGCCGTAGCCGACCGCTTCTCCATGCAACAGGTTCTGGTAGCCGGCCGCCTGCTCCAGGGCGTGACCAAGGGTGTGGCCAAGATTGAGGCTCATGCGCTCGCCCAATTCACGTTCGTCGGCGGCAACGACGCGGCACTTCCACCAGCCCGCGCGTTCGACGATCTCGGCCAACGTGCCGTCGTCGTGCAGCGTGGAATCTCCGGCCACAAGTCGCGGCGCTGCCTCTTCGAGCACCGTGAAGAGTTTGGCGTCGCCGAGGAGCGCAATCTTGACCGCCTCTGCTGACGCAGCGATCAGTTCGCGGACTGGGAGGGTGCGCAGTGCAACGAGATCGGCGATGACCGCCTGGGGCTGGTGGAATGCGCCGACGAGATTCTTCCCCTCAGGAAGATCAACCCCAGTCTTACCGCCGAGCGAGGCGTCAATCTGGGCCGCAAGCGTGGTTGGAACAGCGATCCATTCGACGCCGCGTAGGTAGAGGGCGGCGAGGAGGCCAGCAGCGTCGGTGAGTGCACCGCCACCAACGGCAACGATCAGATCGCGACGCTCCACACCGGCGTTGGCGAGTCGCTGCGCCGCGGCGCCAATCTCGTGCAGCTCCTTCGCCGCCTCGCCACTCGGCAGTTCGAGCGGAATCACCATAATGCCAGCGGCCGTAAGTGCATCGCGCAGGCCGTTAGCAAAGGCGCGCGCCGCGTTCGGCTCGGTGGCCAGCACCATGCGCGTTGTGCCGCGCTCGGCAAGCAGGGCACGCAGCGCATCAACGGCGATGCCGTCGCCCACCAGCCAACGGCCAGAGAGAGTCTCAGCATCAACAAGCGGACGGACGGATCGCGTAGAAGCCCGAAGGAGTGCGATCGCCTCGTCAGCGAGTGAGCCTGGGCTGCGCGTACTGCGCAGGTGCACCCCTGGTCGATAGAAGCGCTCGCGGTCGCCGCGGAGACGTTCAAGCGTTGCCATTGGATCACCGTGGTTCATCAGCGGGCGTATGACGCGCGCGGTGCGCAGTCGTCGAGCGATGGAGGTGTCGGGGGCATCGAGCCAAAAGAGAATCGCTCGCTCGCGCAGCGCCCAGCGGCTGCGCGGATCTGCTGCAGCACCACCACCCAGCGCCACGACGCGGCCAATGCCGAGCTCTGCGCCGATCGATCCGGCTGGCGGCTCAGGTGATACGAGTGCGGCGATCAGTTGGCGTTCGCGAAGTCGGAACCCCTCCTCACCCTCGCGCTCAAAGATCGAAGCCACGCTGTCGTTCTTGACGCCGGTCTGCTCAATCACTGCACGGTCCGTGTCGAGGAAGGGGACGCCGAGTTTTGCCGCGAGGCGCTTGCCGAGCGAACTCTTCCCAACGCCAGGGAGTCCTACGAGGGCGAGATCGCGCGGCGCTTGCATCACAACTTAGTCGTCGCCGCCAGAGCCGGCGCTCGTTCCACCCGCCGATGGGGCGGTGCGCGGCGCTGCTGAGCGAGCGCGCAGGGCAGCAAGGTTCGCCTGAATCTCCGCGAGCGAGTCACCACCCGTCTTCTCAAGCAGGAACGGCACAATGGCGAGTGCGACCATCGCCTCACCGATCACGCCGGCCGCCGGCACCACGCTGATGTCGGAGCGCTCGTAGTGCGCCTTCTCAACCTTCTCGCCCGTGATCAAGTCGGCAGATGGGAGCGGTCGCG
>RGBZ01000070.1 GCA_009919365.1 bacterium | reverse complement strand
CCTCAACGTGCAGGACGCTGAGCAGGTCATTGTCGTGAAGCGCGGCATGGCAACAGGCTTCGCTGGCATCGAGAACGAGCTCTTCTACCTCGACAAGACCTCGATGCTCTTCGGTGATGCCAAGAGCGTCCTCTCCCAAGTTGTCACTGAAGTGAAGGGGTTGTAGGGCCCAATGGAGCTCAATCCGCTCGTTCGGGCGGTCAGCACGGTGGCCTTGGCGGCCACCGCCTTCTTCACCGTGGCGGCCTTCGTGACGCTTCCAGCAGATGCCGTCTTGGCGATCCATTGGAACATCAACGGCGTTGCTGATGGCTTCGCTGGCCGAGAGGCGCTGCTGATCGTTCCAATCACCACAGCGCTGGTTGGCGGGCTGCTCTGGCTCGCCGTTCGATATGACCCGAAGCGCGCCAATATCGCGCGCAGCGCCGACGCCCTCGGTCTCGTTGTCATGGCCCTCGCACTCCTCGTGGCCGTGACGCAATCCGCCATTATCAACTCGGGATTCGGCGAAGCCGCTCGACTCGACCACGCGGTACCCGTCGTGGCCGGAGCTCTGTTTGCGATCTTTGGCTACGCCATGCCAAACATCCGCCAGAACTACACCATCGGTGTACGCCTCCCCTGGACGATTGAGAGCGAGGCAGCCTGGGATGCATCACATCGATTCATTGGTGGCATCTGGATCCTTGTCGGTTTTGTCACAGCGACCCTCGGGCTTCTTGGCCAAAGCGTAGCCGCGATTCTCACCCTACTTATCGGCCTAACGTTGAGCGTGGCTGGCACCGTCTTCGTTGCCTATCGCGTGTATCGTCGCGAACCGAAGCGGATCGCCAAGCGCCGCCGGTGATCACCGTCGATCTCCCATCACCCGCAGCACTCGAAGCGGCCTCTTCTGCTTTCACCTTTGCCCTCGTAGGCATTGGCGCGGTTATCGTTGCGAGCGCCATCGCTGCCGCAACCTGGGCGCGCTCTCTGAATACATGGGCCCTCGGCGGCGTCTCATTCGTGTTGAGCCAAACGGCACAGGTCGTGACGCTCTTCCTTTTTGGGCCACTGATCGCTGCATTCACCAGCGCGCCGCTGCAAGAGGCGAGCCGCGCAATCATTCTCTCCACCGCGGCACGAGGTGTTCGCAGTGAGCGGCCCAGCGCAGCGTTTGGGTTTGGACACGGTGCCATTGACCTGCTGACCAGCTCGCTGATCCCCACTCTCTCCGCAGTGATCATCCTTGGTGGGATTAGAGATGGCAGCATCTTTGTTGGCCTAGACGCCGAAGTGACCGAGAAAGTGAACGCAGTCGCGATCTTCCTTGCCAGCCAGACGCTGTTCTCTGCGGCGCTCCTGGTGATCCAGGGAGCACTGATGCTTGGGCTCCACGCACTCTTGACGGCGATGGTGTTGCGGGTAGTGGTTCGTGGCGGCGGCGCTCGTACCATCGGCCGCGGCCTTCTTCTTCCGATCGCTGTTCATTCGCCAGTCGCTGTTGTGCGCACGCTCTTCCCAACGATGACGATGCCAGTGCTACTCCTCGCTCTTCTTGTGGCAGCACTCGTCTATCGACGAGACCAGGGTGCTATGGCGGAGTCAACTCCGAACCAGTAGGCGACGGGGTCGGCTCCTCGGACGGAGTCGCTGTCGGCGATTCGGTTGGCGTCTCACTCGTTGATGGCGTAGGACTGGGGCTCGGCAGAACGTAGCCCTCTGGCGGGGTGAGTGATTCACATGCAGGGCCAATGACGCGGTCTCCGCCGTTCTGGAGGTTCCACAAGAAGATCCGCGGCACCTGCGCACTGCAAACGATCTCGTACGCGAGGTTCTTGCCGACGTAGCGCCAATGCCAGGCTTCGGCGCCGTAGCAACTCAGCGCGATGTTTTCGGCGCCTGCTGGATACGAACGAACGAATCCAAACTTGTACGCGTTCGACTCAAGCCAGAGTGCCGTCCGTGATGTGGGGAATTTTGGATTGCTCCAGGCCACTCCAGTAAGGCTTCCAAGATCAACGGTCGTGCCGAGTTGGTGTTCGGAGTGGCCAGGGACGGCGCTGTACTTTCGAGCCTGCTGCAGCCCGGAAAGCGCCACCCACCTCGCAAAGACCTGCACCTGGGTGGAAAACGAGCGATACGCAGAGAGAATCTTGAGCGAGACCCTCCCCGCTTCCGCTGCGGCGCCCGTTCTTGGTGAGAACTGCCCCCTGGATGCCGATCGATGTGCGAGTGATGATGATCTTGCGCTTGTTGATCTCTGAGCAGGCGGTAATCGGGGGAACGGAGACGGTGCCCGGGGCAACCCCAACCGCTGCCACCCCACCACCCGGAAGGGTTGCACCCAGAGCTGAGGCCCCAAGAATGAGGGCGAGAAGGGGCAAGATTCGCTTTAGGTGCCGAGGGCTCTGAGCACGGTCCATCGCGATAGTTTGGCGCATTCTCATCTTCAACAAAGAGAGGGCTAATGCCCGCGGCGCATCATGAGCAAGAACGAGGCAAATGCCCTCGCGAAATAGGAAGGAGCCACACATGGCACGCACGGTAAAACTTGCTCCAACGGAGAAGTCGGCCCCGAACGCGAAACAGGTGATTGCACCCTCGCGCTTCAGCGCCATTCGCAACAACCTACCTACCATCCTCGGCGCTGCCGCACTTGTCGCGGCCGGCGCTCTGGCAGGAACGGCACTCGCGCATGGTGGGCCTGACGGTCGAGATGGTCGTCACCCAGGTCCAGGTGCCGAGGCCCGCATGGAGATGGGCGGCGATCACCGGGGCGGTGGAGCGGGCCCGCGCGGCGACCGTAACGGTGACGAGCATGGCGGAGCGGGCCGACCAGAGGGCAGCGCTGACTTCTCGGGAACTGTCACTAGCGTGAGCCCAACTGAGCTCTCAATCACCCTCGCCGATGGAACAACGACAACTGTGACGCTCGATAGCTCAAGCCAGTACTTCACCCAGTCGGCAGGCACCGCAGCCGACGTGACCGTTGGCTCATATGTTCTGGTTGAGGCTGCCCCTCCAGTGGGATCCACGGCAACCGAAGCCGTGAGAATCGCAGTTCTTGAAAACGGGCTCACCGAAGCGCATGTTCACCTCGGTCGACCTGCAAAGGTCACTGCGGTAGATGGGAACACGATCACCGTAGAGATGGCGACGCGTGACGGTGTGAAGTCGCTCACGGTTACGATCGGAGCCACCACGTCGATCAGCAAGATTGCCACCGCAACAAACACTGACGTCACGGCCGGTGACAATGTTGTGGTCGATCTTGGTCGCGATTCAACCGCCGCTAAGTCGGTGCTGATCGTGAAGTAACGAGCGCTCTAGGTTTTCGCGCGACGCCGCTGGTGGGCCTCCTACCAGCGGCGTTGTTGCGCCTAGCGCTTGCGCGCGCGAGCTGGTCGAGGTGCCTTGCGCGCGACGCGCTTCGTTCGTAGCAGCGAGGCCACAATCGAAACAGTCAAGATGGTGAGCACGATCACCAAGCTCACGAGTGGCGGGACCTTCCAGTCGTGATTGATTGCCGGAAGGATCATCTTGACGCCGATCCACATCAAGACGAAGGCGAGGCCTGCGCTGAGGTAGTGGAAGCGATCCTTTGCATCGGCGAGCAAGAAGTAGAGGTTACGTAGCCCAAGGATCGCGAATGCGTTCGAGGTAAAGACAATGAATGGATCAAGGGTAATGCCAAAGATCGCTGGAATGCTGTCGACCGCGAAGACGAAGTCAATGATGCCGATCACGGCAATCGTCAGGAAGATTGGCGTAAAGACTCGTCGGCCAGACTTGAAGATCCAGAACCGCTCTTCGTTGTAGTCGTTGTTCACGCGAATGAAGCGTCGCGCAAGCTTGACAGCTGACGGTTCGCTTTCATTAGAGTGACCGCCTCCTCGTAGCATCTGCACGCCGGTAAGGAGGAGGAAGCCACCAAAGAACCAGATGATCCATTCGAAGCGCTCAATGAGTGCGGCACCTACCAGAATCATGATGCCGCGGAGCAGCAGGGCGAGCAGGATGCCCCACATAAGGGCGAGCTGTTGCAGCTTCTTTGGTGTCTTCAGCGCAGCGAAAATGATGGTAAAGACAAAGATATTGTCAACAGAGAGTGACTTCTCTACGAGGTAGCCAACGAAGTATTCGGTTGTGACTGTCGCGTTGAAGTCTGAGTACCGATAGATTGCAACCCCGAAAACAATTGCCAGTACGATCCAGACAAGTGTCCACCGAGCCGCCTCTTTGACGGGCACTACGTGGGTGCCATTCTTTCGAAGGAGACCGAAGTCAACGGCAAGGGCGCCGATGATGAACACACAGAAGCCGACTCCGAGTGGCGAGAAGAGTTCGTTGCCGCCCATAGGGCCTCCTTATATGTCGCCGGTTGGCGTTGGAGTAATGGTAGCGGAGGGGGGTTAGCGCGCCCGCGCTGGACTAGGCTCGGGAGAGGCCTCCCGTTGCAGAATCGAGCACGTAGGAGCGCGTACAGGTGCCGCAGCTGAGCGTCGCCCCATCGTTCGGTAGCCGAGTGCCGCAATCGCAGACCCAGCCGATACGCTTGGCGGGGCTGCCGACGACGAGAGCTCGTGGTGGAACGTTCCGCGAAGCGACGCCGCCCGCGCCAACCATGCAGTAGTCGCCCAGCGAGATGCCGGCCACGATCACGGCACCAGCGCCAATCGAGGCGCCATCACCCACGTGGATCGGGCTTACTACCCAGTCGCTCGCCGCGGCGAGGCCGCCGTCGGGCGTTTGGGCGCGCGGGAAGCGGTCATTGGTGAGGATCGCATTGGGGCCAAT
>RGBZ01000069.1 GCA_009919365.1 bacterium | reverse complement strand
TGGCGTCCTTGCGCTTCTTCTTCTCCGCGGCGTTCTCGAACGCTTCGCGGCGGCGCGACTCGGCCAAGATGCCGGCCTGCTGGACCTTCTTATTGAAACGGCGCAGCGCAGCCTCGAAAGACTCGTTCTCGCCGATACGTACTTCTGCCAAGTGGCACCTCCTAAGGGGAGGAGGATAGCCGATCCCCCGCACGAAGGCGACTTAGCGCGGGAGGGGGACCTCTTCGAGCATCCCTTGAAGGGTGATCAGGAGGGTATTGGCCGCCTCACTGTCGAGGTCGGCCGAGGGGGTGCGCTGCAGGATCACGAGTACGTTGCCCGATTGGAAGAGGCTGAATTCAGCGTCTGGGGGGACAAGGACCAGGTTCACCGGGGCAGCAAGATAGGCGGCAAGCTGCGATGCTGCGGCCCGCGCGGCGGCGGCATCGCTGAATGAGATGGCCACCAGTGGGATGCCGTTCGGATCGCGGCTCGATGCGGCGCGAACCACCGTTCGGGGAAGGCTGTTCATCTCTGGCGGAAGTGGTGGGCGCACATCAGCACTTCCCACAATCGGCCCAAGGCCAGCGGCGGTCACCACAGAGACGAGGAGTCCCTCGACCTGGGCCGCCTCTGCAGAGCTGCGCGCCGTTGGCGCCGCCGATGCGGCCGGACCTTGTGGGTCTGGCACCAGCGGACCACCCGACAAGAAGCTGAAGATCGCCATCCCGCCAACCAACACGATCACCGTGGTGTACGGGAAGCGACGCTTGCGCGTCGTTGGTGCTTCGCTCATCCCGGTGGCCATGCTAGTTGTCGTCCGGCAAGCAGGTGATAGTGCAAATGCTCGATCGCCTGGCCGCCTTCATCGCCAACATTGCTGACGATTCGCCAGCCGCGGTCCCCGTACCCGGCCTCGACGGCGATCTCTTGCGCTACGTGATGCATGCGCGCCAAGAGCGCGCCGTGCGCGGGGGTGTCGCGCAGGTCGGCGGCCGAGCCGATATGTTCGCGCGGCACGATCAACACATGAAGTGGCGCCTGTGGCGCAATGTCGTTGAAGGCGATCACAAGATCAGAGCTGTGTCGCTCAGCGATCAACGAGCGTTGCACCCGCCGCCTGCAGCGCGGCGATCGCCTCGTCTGCGCGCGAAACGAACATGCCACTGGTGAGGAGTCGACCACCCAGCGACATAGCGCCAACGAGCAGTGGGGCAAGTTCAATGTGGAGCGTGGCAACCAGATTCGCCATCACCAGGGGTGCCGGTGCGCTGATCGGAAGCGAACCCGCCGTAATGCTGACGCGGTTAGCAACACTGTTGCGCGACGCATTCTCGGTAGCCGCAGCGACAGAGAGTGGATCAATATCGACGCCGGTCCCATGCGATGCGCCAAGTGCGAGTGCAGCGAGAAGCAGAATGCCGCTCCCCGTGCCAACGTCGAGCACGCCTGGACCGCCAGGTGGGAGTTCGCCGAGTCGGCCCGCTGTGCTCCAGCGCTCAAGGCCAATCAGCGCAAGGCGCGTTGTTGGATGCAGGCCCGTACCGAATGCCTGGCCCGGGTCGATTGTGACGATTGCATCACCAGGAGCAGCGGTGTGTTCTCGCCACGGGGGGCGAACAACAATGCGACCGACGCGCAAGATGGGGAACTCGGCGCGCCAACTGGTTGCCCACTCCTCGGCTGGGATCGGTCGCACGAGCAGCGGCCCAATGCCGCGCAGGCCTACGCCACCGCTTGAGAAGGCGGCGAAGCGCTCTAGTTCGGTGGTGAGATCGTTCGCGGCGGCGCGGTTAACGGCCGAATCGGGGAGCCAGGCGCGAATGCGCACCGGTGCGGTCGGGTCGAAGACAGGGCCAAGTGCGTCGCCATCGACGGGTGGTGGCGTGGCGGGCTCGGCGCTGGTGCCCGAAGGAGCGAGGCGTCCGAGTCGTTCACTGATTGCCTCGGCCGCTTCAGGGTCACACTCAATGCTGAGTTCGAGCCAGCCGTCGGTGATCAGCGGTGATCCTCGCCACTCGCCTTGGCATAGGCCTCAAGCGCCTTGCGCTGATCGCCACTCAACTTCTTCGGCACTTCAATCGCGATGTGAATCAGCAGATCGCCGCGCTGACTTGGTCGTCGCACGTTCGGTGCACCGCGACCCTTCAGGCGCAGCACCTCGTTCGGTTGCGTCCCCGCCTTGATCTCGATCTCCTCTTCGCCTTCGGCGGTGGGCACGACCACGCGCGCGCCGAGTGCCGCCTGCGAAATCGAGAGTGGGATCTCGGTGGTGAGGTTGATGCCGTCGCGCACCAGCTGCGGATGCTCCTTCACCTCAATCACGACGTAAAGATTTCCGGCCGAGCCGCCACGACGACCAGGCTCACCTTGACCGCTCAGTCGAATCTGCGTGCCGTCATCAACGCCGGGTGGAATCTCGACATGAAGTCGCTTGGATCCGTTGAGTCGACCCTCGCCGCGACAGGTTGGGCACTGCTTCTCAATGATGCGCCCCTCGCCGCCGCACTTGGCGCACGGCGCCTCGACCGCCATCTGGCCAAGCATCGTTTGGCGCACGGTGCGCACCGAGCCGCGTCCGCCGCAGCCGTCGCACTCTTTTGTTCCTGAGCCCTTGGCGGCGCCGCTCCCCGAGCAGCCGTCACAGGCGACCTTCATCTTGAGGTCGAGGTCGCGCGTACCACCGCGAATCGATTCGCTGAACTCCACGCGCAGGTCGTAGCGCAAGTCATCACCAGGAGGCGGTCCGCTGCGTCGCGCACCGCGACCGCCGCCACCGAAAAAGCCCTCGAAGAGATCCTCGATGCCGCCGCCGCCGAAGCCGCCCTGGAAGCCGCCTTGAAATCCACCAGGGAATCCGCCTGCGCCGCCAGGGCCTGGGCCACCCGCTCCACCACCAACGCCTGCTTCACCGAACTGGTCATAGCGCGCGCGTTGCCCTGCGTCGGAGAGCACCTGATACGCGTCGTTGATCTCCTTGAACTTCGCCGCGGCGTCGGGAGCCTTCGACACGTCGGGGTGATGCTTCTGCGCCGCCTTACGGAACGCCTTCTTGATGTCGTCGGCGCTCGCGCTCTTCGGTACGCCGAGGATTGCGTAGAAGTCTCGTGCCATCAATCGCCTACTTCAGCAGGAGCACGCCGAGTCGACGCACTGCATGGCGATAGCCGATGAGGCTGATCGTGGAGAGATAGGCGATGTCAAACAGCATGAACCAGTTGAGATCGCCGAAGCAGAGGGAGCGAACCAGGTGCGTGCCGCGAGTCAGTGGGGAGAGCTCCACGATCCAGCGCAGGGCTCCCGGGTAGATCTCCACCGGGTAAAACGTCGCGGAGAAGAGGAAGAGCGGCGTCAGAATGATGAAGAGGAAGTCAAAGTCTTTCCACGAGCGCATGTGCGTGGTGATGGCGAAGCCTGCGGCGCCAAACGAGAAGCCGATGAAGATCACGGCGATTGGGGCGAGTAGTGCGAGTGGCGACGCGACCAGTCCGAGGGCAAGCATCACGATCAGGAATGCGGTGGCATAGATCACGCCTCGCAGGTTTGACCAGAGCAGCTCGCCAACTGCAAGGTCGCCCACCCCGACAGGGGTGGAGAGGATGGCGTCGTAGACCTTGCCGTACTTCAGCTTGTAGAAGATGTTGAAGGTGGAGTCGAAGATGGCGCCGTTCATTGCGGCACTTGCGAGCAGTGCCGGGGCAACGAACGCTGCGTACGGAACCTCGGCGCCACCGTACGGAATGGTGCCGATCACGCCACCAACACCGTAACCGATGCCGAGCAAGAAGAAGAGCGGCTCAAAGAAGCCGGTGACGATCATCAGCCACTGCCGGCGATAGACGAACACGTTGCGCTCGAAAACGCTAAAGGCACGCGGCGCAAGGCTGGCGATCACTTCAGCATCCTCTTTCGGAAGAGGTAGATCGCGACGATCGTGCCGACGATCCCCCAGGCCAGGAGTGCGACGACGTGGAGCCAGATGTAGGTGACCGGAGTGCCCAGCGCCAGCGCTCGGCTAAGGGCGACGCCGTGCGCGAGGGGGGTGCACCACGAGAGCACCTGCGCGGCAAACGGGAGGTTCTCGATCGGAAAGTAGGTTCCCGAGAAGAAGGTGAGCGGCGTGATGATCAGTCGGAAGAGGAAGGCGAACCCCTGGTCCGACTTCTGCGTGACCGAGAATGCGGCCATTGGGGCGCCGAAGGCGAAGGCGGTCAACACCGAGACGGCGATCATGCCGAGCGCTCCGGTTGGGCTGGTGGCGATCCCCGTGACCAGAAGGACCCCCGCAAAGAAGGCGGCGGCGAAGGCGACCTTCCCCACGATGAAGGCGATCGCGCCGACCATGACATCGGCGGCGTTCAACGGCGTTGCCACGATGGCGTGATAGATCCGCACCCACGCAACACGCGCCAAGATCGGCCACGCCGCTTCGCTGGTCGCAAGATTCATCGCCGAGCTGGCCATGAGTGCTGGGGCAATGTAGGCGACGTAACTGACGCCACCCGTAATCTCGGCGGCCTTATCGCCGACCAGGACACCGAGCCCGATGCCGAGTCCTGCGAGCACCACCAATGGTTCGATGAAACCGCTAAAGACCGACCCTTGCCACTCGCGTCGATACACAGCAAGCATGTAGCCAACAACGTGGCGCCAGCGCGTTGGGTGTGGTGCGGCCTCGCGAATGGCGGCGAGTCGACTGCGGGTTCGGTTTGGCGCAACGCTCGAGGTGGCGGTCACTCGTCGAGGCTCCGGCCCGTGAGCCGAAGGAAGACGTCCTCCAAGCTTGAGCGTCGCACGAGCCAACTCTCTGGATCCAAGCCGTGCTCCAACGCGCGGGCGTGCGCCGCTTCGCCGTTCTCACAACCGACGATCACGCGTTCGGCGAGTCG
>RGBZ01000068.1 GCA_009919365.1 bacterium | reverse complement strand
TCCGAGGATGCGCGCCTGATCATCGCCTCCCGCCGATGCAGCCGCGCGGAGAGTGGTTACCAGCCCCTCGATGCTGCGACGGGCAGCAGTCGCGGTTGCTGCCGCCGCACTGACCTTGACCGTGCGGAGGAACGGCGCTCCGCCGGCCGACTTCCGTAGTCCGATCTCGCGGGCACGCCAAGCATCAACGCTCCCGCCGCGAGCGATCTCAACCGCCGCCGCAATTGCAGGATCCTCGGGGCGATAGCTTTGGATCACCGCCACACCCGCATGCCCGCCGCGGCCGAGTCGCCCTACCGCCTGTACGACTAGTGCCACGGCGCGTTCTGCCGCGCGTTCATCAGGAAGAAGTAGGCCCGTGTCAGCCGAGACGATACCGACTAACTCCAGCGCGGGGAGATCGAGCGCCTTCGCGGCCAGGGCGGTGCCGACCAGAATCTGCGTGCGACCACTACGGAACGCGTCGAGGATGCGATCGCCAGACCCAATCGCCGATGCGGCATCTGCGTCGAGTCGATCAACGATCACGCCCGGCAGTGCGGCGTGGACTTCGGCTTCCAGGCGCTCGGTACCCCCGCCCAACGCCCGAATGCGTGCCCCACCGCACGATGGACAGCGAGTGAGCGGCTCCGCCGCAATACCGCATCCGTGGCAGCGCAACAGAGAGCCGGCACTATGCAGAACCAGCGGTCGCTCACACGATGGGCACGACTGTGCTGCGCCACAGTCGCGACAGAGCAGTGCCGACGCTAGACCGCGACGATTGATGATGAGGAGGGCCTGTGAACCCCGGGCCCAATCGAGTGCAGACAGCCGCTCGAGGAGCGACCGGCTCATCATCCCGCGCCACCCATCTGCGAGCTCTTGCCGTAGGTCAATCACCTCAACGAGCGGGGCGGGGGTGCGTCGCGTTAGCGTGAAGCGCCGCCAGCCCTCAATCTCGGCACGCGCCACCGACTCAATAGCCGGGGTAGCGCTCAGCAGCAGGGTTGCGGCGCCAGCTAGGCGTGCCAGCTCACGCGCCGCATCTCGTGCATGGAGTCGCGGGGTGCGATCAGATTTGTAGGCACCCTCGTGCTCTTCGTCGACGACAACAAGACCAACCTCATCGCGTAGAGCGCCAAGCGCGACACGTGTGCCAACAACAAGGTGTGGACCTCGCTCAAGGAGTCGATCATGGGCATCAAGACGCTCGCCCGCGCTGAGTCCCGAATGGATTAGCTCAGGTAGCCCTCCAGCTGTTGCCAGCATGTCTGCAGCGATTGCAACCTGCGCCGCCTCTGGCACGAGCCAAAGTACCGATCGACCCGCAGCAATCACGCGTACCGCCGCTTCCGCAGCAGCGCGACTCTTGCCAGAGCCAGGTGGGCCGTCCACAAGGAACGTCGCTCCCGCCGCGCTGACATCAACTGCCGCATCAGCCAAATCACGCTGCACCTCAGTCAAGCTGATCTCGCCACCTGCCACGGCAGCAGATTCGCGCCGACGATCGGCATGGCGGCGTTGAACACGACGGACTTCAAGCTGCACTGCACCAGCATCGGCAAGTCGACGTGCCGTTGGTAAGCCTCCGGGGAGTGCACTCGCAGCCACCCACGGGTCTTCGCCGCGTGCAGCCGAGGTGAGCTGTTGCACTGCAGCGACCTGTCGGCTGCCGAGACGCATCGCCTCCAGAACTACAGGAGCAACATCGGGGATCAACGCGGCGAAGGTTGTGTCAACGCTTTGCGCGCCGCGACGTACGAGCGACCAGCGACGCTCCGCCTCGCCACGTTGCTCCAGTTGTCGCAAGCTCTTGAGCGTGGCCGCTCGCGTCTTGCCCCGGGCTCCGGTGAGGCGCTCCACTGCAACCCACTCCTCGCCGAGACCGATGCGTGCCGAGGTTTCGCTCGCCTCCCCCACCCTCCGAGCTTCTAGAACCACGGCATCCAACATGCCAGCAGGCAGCAGCGATCGAACGGTGGTGGCGATTGGCGCGGCCCACCGCGTCGCAATGGACGCTGCCAACGACATGAGGAGCGGGGTGACGAGCGGTTCACTTCCCAGGCGGCCCTCAATCGGCTTGAGTGTGATCCCAGCTGGGGGCAGATCGGCTGGATCTAGCGCCACCACAATGCCAATCGCGCGCCGCCCTCCGAAGGGCACAATCACGCCGTCACCGATGCTGACGGCCGCCCCTGCGCCAATTAGGTAGTCATAGAGCCGCTCGCCAGGAGCCCCTGGTACATCCACGGCAACGCGAGCGACCGACCTTGGAGGAGTCACGTGAGGCGCAATGCCCCCGATCACACCGAAATCCGACGCTCCGGGTGCTTCGCACGCTCGGCGAGGACAATCTTCTCGACCTGAGCCGCGGCCTCCTCGGGATAGCCAGTCTCGTTCAACACCAGATAGTCATACTCCTGCGCGCGTTCCATTTCGGTAATCGCGTTCCGCGCGCGAGTTACCAGCTCATCGGCTGTCTCGGTACCCCGACCGGCGAGGCGTTCGGCAAGCGCCTCTGGCGATGGGGGTGCAACGAAGATGAGAATGGCTTCAGGGATGACCTTGCGCAGGCTTCGTGCGCCTTGCACATCGATCTTGCAGAGCGCATCTTGCCCCCGGGAGAGTGCACCACGCACCTCATCGCGTGGGGTGCCGTACGAGCGATCGTGCACTGTAGCCGCCTCAAGTAGTTCGCCAGCGGCGTTCAGGGCGTCGAACGATTCGCGACTCTGGAAGTGATAGTGCACACCGTCCATTTCGCCGGTGCGGGGCGGACGTGTGGTGCAGGTGACGACATAGTGGAAGGTCTGACCCACTGGGCGGCGGCGCAGTTCATTGATGATGGTGTCTTTGCCCACGCCGCTCGGCCCGGAGATCACGATCACTTGAGCGCCTGGTGCCCCGACGCGTCGCTGTGGCTCCATCACCCCTCCCCTCTGCTCGAGTGCAACCGTAGCGCATCAAGGGGCGCCTGCAGATCGGCCGGGAGCTCGGCTTCAAGGCGGATGAGGCGTCCATCTCGCGGGTGGGCAAAGACGATCTTCCAGGCGTGCAGGAAGAGGCGCGTGGTCGCATCGGGCCCACGTCGACTCGTGCCGTTCCCGTAGGTTGGGTCTCCGGCGATTGGGTGCCCAATCTCCGTCAGGTGCACGCGAATCTGATGCGTGCGACCGGTGATGAGATCCACTTCGAGCAGGGTCCATCCAGGGAAGCGTTCTCGAACTCGATACCCTGTCGTCGCCTCGCGACCGCCAGCTACCACCGCCATGCGCTTCCGCTCATTCGGATCACGGCCGATGGGCGCCTCAATGCGCCCCAGTTCGGCCGCCACCGACCCCTGCACCAAGGCGAGGTAGGTCTTCTTGATACGCCGCGCCTTCAGTTGCGCCATGAGGCTTAGCTGCGCAACATCACCCTTTGCCACAATCAGCAGCCCGCTCGTGTCTTTGTCAAGGCGATGCACGAGCCCGGGGCGTGCCACTCCAGCGATCCCTGGCAGGTCTTCGACGTGATGGAGGAGTGCATTCACGAGCGTTCCCGTGGCATGCCCTGGCGCCGGGTGCACCACGAGACCAGCAGGCTTGTTGACCACGACAATGTCATCGTCTTCGTACACCACGGTGAGCGGAATGTCTTCAGCGAGCAGCGTCGTTTCGCTCACTGGGGGGATCACAAGGTGGAGTGTCTGTCCCGGAATCAGCGTGGCGCTGGCCCGAACAATCAAGCCGTCCATGGTGAGGTGCCCTTCAGAGATCAGGCGCTGTACGAACGACCGCGAGAGTCCACTGCGGTCAGCGACAAACCGATCGGCCCGTTGTCGCGCGGCCTCTGGCGGGATCGGCAGATCGAGCTCACGTGCCTCACTCATGTGCGCACCGTACTACGCGAGCGCCACAAGGTATCCACCAGCAAGATCACGATGCCAAGGCTGATCCCTGCGTCGGCAATGTTGAAGGTCCAGAATCGCAGGCTCCCAACTCCCATATCGATGAAATCAAGCACGTAACCATTTGCCAGACGATCAATCAAATTGCCAATTGCACCGCCAATGAGGAGAGCAACTCCAACCGTAAGGGGTGTCACCTGGGGCATACGCTCGCGCTCGTGATGGATCACCAACGCACCGATCACCCCGATGCTCAGTACGGCAAGCAGCGGTGCACTCCCCTGCACGATGCCGAAGAGCCCGCCGCGATTCTCACCGCGAATAATCTGGAGGAGCGAGCCGATCAACTGATGCGGAGCCGCTAGATCCATGCCATCAACCAGCATCTTTGACCCGCGATCTACCGCAATGACACCGAGTGCAATCAACCCAAGGGTGATCCGCCTCATCCGGCTGACCGGCGGAAGGAGAAGCGAGTCACTCCAAACGAAAGCTCAATCTCGTCAGCTTCGTCACCGACTGCGGCACCAAATTCAATGGAGCGCGCGCCGACACTCTGCATCAGCGATTCCTTATATGGTGCGAGCGACTGTGCCGAATCCGGAAGGTAGAGGCTAATCGGATCACCCATGTGCAACCCAGCACGCTTGCGCAGGTCTTGCACCGCTCGGGAGAGTTCGCGAACGTCCCCCTCTGCAATGAGTTCTGGTGTCAGAGTAGTTTCAAGTTCCACGACAAGACCATCCGCTTCGGCGACGTAGCCGCCCTCGCGTGGGATCGCCTGGATTTCGATTTCGTCTGGGGCAAACTCCAGCCCCTCAATTCGTACCCCGCCACCAGAGAGGAACTCCACAGCACCAGAGCGCGCTGCGGCAAGCACCGCCTGCAACTTATCACCGAGACGCTTGCCCACCTTTGGTAAGAGCACCTTCACCTTGCGCTCAAACAGCCCCGAGGCATCGGTGACCGGTTCCACTCGCTTGACGTTCAACTCGTCTGCAAGGATCGCGAGCAGCTCGGCGTCTGGGGTATCTCCAGCGAAAACGACGCGAGCGAGCGCGAGCGGCTGACGGGTGCGCATGGCGGCTGCGCTGCGCACCGAGCGCCCGAGTTCGGCCGCACGGATCACGCGGCTCATTGCATCCTCCAGATCGAGGTCGC
>RGBZ01000067.1 GCA_009919365.1 bacterium | reverse complement strand
CTCGATCCCGCCTCGCCGCCGCTCCTCGCCGACCACGGTGTGGAGCCGCTCGCGGCAGCGTTCACCGCTGGCGTCCTTCGCTCGCTGATTGGGCATCGGGCGACACGCATCAAGAGCCTTCTTCTTGACCAGCGCTGCATCGTTGGGATCGGCAACATCTATGCCGACGAGGCGCTCTGGCGCGCGAAGATCCATCCGCTCACCACTGCGAGCGCGTTGCGCTCCGCTCAGATTGACGCGTTGCACCTTGCGATCGTTGGCGTGCTGAGCGAGGCCGTTGCCGCTCGCGGTTCCTCGATCAACGATTACACCGCCCCAGATGGCGATGGAGAGATGCAGGAGCGCCTTGATGTCTACCAGCGCACCGGTGAGCCATGCCACCGCTGCGGCGCAGCGATTCACCGCTCGGTCGTGGGTGGTCGCGGCACTCATGTCTGCCGAACATGCCAGCGCGCACCTCGCGGCCTCGGGCGAGCTGTGGCCTCACGTACTGTGCGCGGACCCCGCTGGAGCGAACGGGTCACCCCAGAGACGGTCGGCGCAACGCGCAGCGAACGAGCTGCAGCGCGTCGGCGTTCGGCGCGTCAGGGGGAGGCAGCATGAGCATCATTACGTTGAGCGATGTTCGTCGCGAGATCGGCGCCGCCGTCATCCTCGATGAGGTGACGCTCAGCGTTGCCGCGGGGGAGCGAATCGGTCTGGTCGGCCCGGCTCGCCCAAGAGTCTGCGCAGGACCCTGAACTGCTCAACGCCGCAACGCTCACCGACGCCGTGATCGGTGGTGCCGCTGAGATCGTCTCCCTGGCCGCTGCACTTCGCCAGATGGAGCTTGATGGTCGCGCGGGCTCCACGGAATACGCCGAGGCGCGGACGAAGTTCGATGCCGCTGACGGGTACGCCCTGGAAGACCGGGTGGGCGCGGCGCTCCGAGGGCTCGGTTTCCCAACGGAGCGGCACAGTGAGGCCCCGGCGCGTCTCTCCGGAGGGGAGCAGACCCGCGTCGCCCTGGCGCGACTGGTGATCGCCGATCCAGATCTGTTACTGCTCGACGAGCCGACAAACCATCTCGACATTCAGGCAATTGAGTGGCTGGAGGGGGCGCTGCGTGCACGGAGCGGCGCACTCATTGTTGCGAGCCACGATCGCGCATTCTTGGATGCGGTGATTGATCGAGTCTGGGAGGTACGTGCCCATCATGTGACGCGCTTCCGAGGCGATTACAGCGCGTACGCGAAGCAGCGCGGCGCCGCCGATGAGGGCGATGAGCGCGACGCAGATCGCCGCGAGAAAGAGATTGAACGTGAGCGGGAGCTGATCCAGACGTATCGAAGCCATCGCAAATACGCCAAGATGCACGAGCATGAGCGTCGTCTCGCGGCGATTGAACCAGTCGTGCGTGAGCGGAAGGCGATCTCGCTTTCGATCGCTGCTGAGGGGGCTGGCCGAGGCCCAGCCGAACCGTTGCGGCTCAGCGAAGCCTCTATTGGGTATCGGGAGCCGGCACAGGTTGAGATCACTCGTGCGCGCAGCCTTGCGCTTCGTCGCGGGGAACGGATTGGAATCGTCGGCCCCAATGGTGCAGGGAAATCCACACTGCTGAAGACCATCGCAGGCCTCCTTCCGGTGATTGATGGAAAAGTGGATATTGCTGGTGGCGTGGTGCCCGGATATCTGGCCCAGGTCCGCGCCGCGGGGTTACACGGAGCGACGGTGCTGGAAGCGTTGCGCACCGCCGTTCCCGTCGAAGTCTCTGAAGCGCGGGCGCACCTTGCAAAGTTCCTCTTCCGCGGAGATGCGGTAGGGAAGGAGGTCGCGGTGCTCTCCGGGGGTGAGCGCAGTCGACTGGAGCTCGCCATTCTTGGCCTGATGCCTGCCAACCTGCTCCTGCTCGACGAGCCGACGAACCACCTTGACATTGATGCGTGCGAATCGCTTGAGCGATTCCTGCTGGATGGTGAGCGCACGCTCCTTGTTGTCAGCCACGACCGCCGACTTCTCGAGAAGATCTGCACCTCGCTATGGGTTGTGGAAGACGGCGTCGTCTCCGCCTTTGACGGCGGCTACACCGCGTGGCGTGAAGCGGTCGCTGGTGGTTGGACGACGAAGAGTGCCGACTCGCTTGTTGCGGGGCGACTCGGTGCGCCAAGCGCACTCACAACTCATGCAACGGTTTCTACCAAAGCGCACCCGAAAGCTGCGGCGCCCGCCGGAAAGAAGAGTGCAGGGCCGAAGCCAGAACGTCTCAGCAAGGAGCAGGCGCGCCGACGTCGCTCTGCTATCGAGGCAGACCTTGAGCGGCATGGACTACGCAAGGGTCACCTTGAGCTTGCGATGCTCGACCCGAAGGTGATCGCTTCCTATACCGAACTGGCAAAGGTCGCGAGCGAACTTGCCGACGTGACGGCTGCGCTCCAGCAGGCCGAAGAGGCGTGGCTCGCCCTCGAAGGGGAGGTGGCGAAGTGAGTCGTCGACTTGTCCGCGTCGGCCTCGGCGGCCTGATCGCGTCGGGGAAGAGCAGTCTTGCCGCAGCACTTGTAGCGAGTGCAGAGCTGCACGAGGCCATTGGCGGTGTTGTCGAACACGTTGATGCGGATGCGCTGTTGCGCGCGGCGCGCTCGACCGATGTGGCGCTTCGCGATGCGATCCTTGCCGTTGTGCCTAACGCACGTCGTGCAGATGGGAGCCTCGACAGCGCGCTCCTTGCGGCACGAGCGTTTGCCGATCCGACGGTGCTGAACCGACTTGAAGAGTTGCAGTGGCCGGTCGTCCGGCAGGCGATCCGCGGGGCGAGCCGAGATGCGGCGGCGCGCGGGGCACGGCTCTTGCTGGCGCTGCGCCGCCTATGCTTGCCAGGTGAATCCATCGACTGAACCCTCGGCGGAACTGGCCCCCTCTACGGGGAGACCCTTCGCCCTGCGCTCCGATTTCGTCCCCACCGGTGACCAGCCCACCGCGATTGCGGAGCTCGTCAAAGGTCTCGGGGAAGGTCTGCATCACCAGGTCCTCTTGGGGGCAACGGGAACGGGGAAGACCTTCACGATTGCCAACGTCATCCAGCAGACGCAGCGGCCAACCCTCGTCCTTGCGCATAACAAGACGCTCGCTGCTCAGCTCTATGCCGAGTTGAAGGAGTTCTTCCCCGAGAACGCCGTCGAATACTTCGTCTCCTACTTCGACTATTACCAACCAGAGGCCTACCTCCCGCGCTCCGACACCTATATCGAGAAAGACTCCAGCCGCAATGATGAGATTGACCAGCTGCGGCACGCCGCCACGAAGGCGCTCTTCGAGCGTCGCGACACGATCATCGTGGCGTCGGTCTCCTGCATCTATGGCCTCGGTGCTCCGGTCGACTACGGCGCGACCGTGCTCAAGGTGCGCAAGTCGGGGAAGTATCGCCGCGATGCAATCCTGCGCCACCTCGTTGACCTGCAGTACCAGCGAAACGACGCCACCCTCGGTCGTGCCAAGTTCCGTGTGCGTGGTGACACGCTCGAGGTGCAGCCCGCTGGTGAGGAGACGATCCTGCGCGTGGAGTTCTTCGGCGACGAGGTTGAGCGCATCGCCGAGGTCGATCCGTTGACAGGCGAGATCCTGGCAGAGCGCAACGAGATGACCATCTACCCCGCCACCCACTATGTGACACCGGCAGACAAGTTGAAGGAAGCCATTCGAGACATTGAGGTCGAGATGGAGAGTCGTTGCCGTGAACTGGAGTTGACGGGGAAGGTGCTCGAAGCTGCCCGCCTGCGCCAGCGCACCACCTTTGACTTGGAGATGATGCGTGAAGTGGGCTTCTGTTCAGGGATCGAGAACTATTCGCGTCACCTCTCGCGCCGCGAGCCTGGCTCCCGACCGTGGACGCTGCTCGATTACTTCCCAGCAGATTGGCTTCTCGTGGTTGATGAGAGCCACATGAGCATTCCGCAGGTCGTCGGCATGTACAAGAACGACCGCTCGCGGAAAGAGATTCTCGTCGACTTCGGCTTCCGACTGCCGAGCGCGCTCGACAATCGGCCACTCACCTTTGAGGAGTTTGAGGCGAGTGTTCGTCAAGCGATCTACGTCTCTGCAACGCCGGGAAGCTATGAGCGCGAACGGGCGAATCAGGTGGTAGAGCAGATGATTCGACCGACCGGCGTTGTGGACCCGCACATCACGGTCCTTCCAACGAAGGGTCAGATCGACGATCTCTTGGAGCGTATCCAGGGACGCGTAAAGAAGAAGGAGCGCGTGATCGTTACGACGCTCACCAAGCGTATGGCGGAAGAGCTCTCGTCGTACCTGGAAGAGGCGGGGATCCGCGTGCGCTATCTGCATAGCGAAATTGACACGCTTGAACGCATTGAGATCCTGCGCGACCTGCGCCTTGGCGTCTTCGACGTGATCGTGGGAATCAACCTGCTCCGCGAAGGGATTGACCTTCCTGAGGTGACGCTAGTGGCGATTCTGGATGCCGATAAGGAGGGCTTCCTGCGTTCAGCCTGGGCACTCATCCAAACGGTCGGACGTGCGGCGCGCAACACGGGGGGAGAGGTGGTCTTCTACGCCGACAAGATGACCGACTCCATGAAGATCGCGATCTCCGAAACGGATCGACGCCGTGCGATCCAAGAGCAGTGGAATATTGATCACGGGATCACCGCCACTACCATCTCGAAGCCGATCCGCGACCTGAACGATCGGCTCAAGAGTGTCGCCGAGAAGGCGGACACCTACGCCGGTGGAAAGCGCGGCGGCGCTCTGAGTGAAGTAGGGCGCACGGAGATCGAGAAGCTGGTGAAGCAGCTCGAGGCGCAGATGAAGATCGCCTCCAAGGCGCTAGAGTTTGAGCGCGCGGCGGCCATTCGCGATGAGATCCGCATGCTTCGAACGGCGGTGCTGGAAGAGGATGCGGCGACGGCGATTGAGCGCGCAGCAGAGCGTGCAGCCCGCGAGGCGCAGGGCGGAGGCCGCCGCGGCGCTCCCGCAATGACGGCCCCGCAGGGGATCGGCGCTGCAGCGCACACGCTCGTTGCCCCAGCGTTGGATACCGCCGCCGACT
>RGBZ01000066.1 GCA_009919365.1 bacterium | reverse complement strand
ACGCACTCAGGACCCGCTGCGCACGTGAAGGAGCCGCCCTGCTTCTCGTCGCGGTATCCCGGATCAAGTGAGAAGAAGAAGAGCTTCACGGCGAGGAAGAGTGCGGCGAATGTCACCGCAGTAACGGCGCCACTCCACCCAGCATTCGCAAGGATGCGGCCAGGGCGACCGCGCAGCTGCCCGGCGCGCTGGTTTCCGTACCAGCCGATCAGCAGGCCAGAGAGCGGCGCGAAGACGATGTAGGCGGGATCGATCGGGATCACCATCAAGAAGCTCACCGCAACGGTCAGCGCCATGCCGATGCCGACGAAGGCGGCGACGGTTGCACCGCGATCAACGAAGCGGCTCATGCGTGGGTCACATGCGAGAAGGCGGCACGGCCGGCGTAGATCGCCCGTGCGCCGAGCTGCTCTTCAATGCGCAGGAGTCGGTTCAACTTTGCGACGCGCTCCGAACGCGACGGAGCGCCAGTCTTGATCTGCCCCGCATTCGTGGCCACGGCAAGGTCAGCAATGGTGGTGTCCTCTGTCTCACCAGAGCGGTGGCTCAAGATGCTCGCCCAGCCGGCGCCGCGCGCAAGGGTGATCGCATCGAGGGTTTCGGTCAGGGTGCCGATCTGGTTCGGCTTCACGAGCAGCGCGTTGGCGGCGCCCGCATCAATGGCGCGCTCAATGCGGTGGGTGTTCGTCACCAGCAGGTCGTCTCCCACGATCTGCACCTTGCCGCCGATGCGCGCGGTCAGCGCCTCCCAGCCGCTCCAGTCATCTTCGGCAAGGCCATCTTCAATGCTGATGATCGGATACTTCGACGCCCAGCCAGCCCAGAGATCAACGAGTGCACCGCTCTCAAGGGTTCGCCCCTCGCGCGCCAACTGGTAGTGGCCGTTTGACTGCAGCAGCTCGGTTGCAGCGGCATCGATCGCAATGGCGATCTCATCACCTGGTCGATAGCCGGCCGCCTCAATCGCCGTCATCAGCGCGTCGAGTGCCGCCTCGTTTGATGGGAGGCTCGGGGCAAAGCCGCCCTCATCGCCCTGGCCGGTTGCGAGGCCGCGATCGTGGAGGTTCTTGCGGAGTGCGGCAAAGACCTCGGCGCCTGCGCGCAGTGCGTCGCGATAGGTGGCGGCACCGACCGGCACCACCATGAACTCCTGGAAGTCAGTTGAGTTCTCCGCGTGCTTGCCTCCGTTCAAAATGTTCAGCAGCGGCACGGGGAGCTTCACGGCAGCATCGCCACCAATCTCGTACCAGAGCTCTTTGCCGTGCAGCGCGGCGCGCGCGTGGGCGGCGGCGAGTGAGACACCGAGAATCGCATTCGCGCCGAGCCGGCCCTTTGCAGGTGTGCCGTCGAGGGCGATGAGCGCCGCATCAATGGCGCGCTGATCGCTGACCGACGTGCCGTTGAGCGCTTGTGAGATCTCACCATTCACCGCGGCAACAGCGCCAAGCACCCCTTTTCCGCCGAAGCGACGCTTGTCACCATCGCGAAGCTCAACCGCCTCGTGCGCGCCAGTGGAAGCGCCCGAGGGGACAGCGGCGCGACCTCGTGCGCCAGCGCTCAACGTGACATCAACTTCAACGGTCGGATTGCCGCGCGAGTCGAGGATTTCGCGCGCGTGGATCGCGGCGATGCAGTCGCTCATACCAGGGTGCCGCTCTCGTCGTCATCCTCATCGTCAAGCGTTGACGGCTTGATGATCGGTTTCGGCTTTGCAGCGGCACGCTTCGGTGCCGCCTTCGCCCCTGGCTTCACCGGTGCGACGTAGACGATCGGTAGGGTCTCGTATGGCGAGCCGGCGGTTGGCACTACAGCAAGGCCTGGCAGGTCGCGCCCCTCAAGAAACTCGAGTGAGGCACCGCCGCCGGTGGAGAGGTGCGTCATCTTTTCAGCAACACCCAGTTGCCGGAGGGCGGCGATGCTGTCGCCACCGCCGACGACCACCGTAGCCCCAGCGTCCGCCTTCTCAGCGGCAACCTTGGCGAGCTCGCGGGTGGCCACCGCGAACGATGGGATCTCGAAGACGCCGAGCGGCCCATTCCAGAGAATGGTCTTGATCGGCGCAAGTGCCTCACGTATAGCGGTGATTGAGGCGGGCCCAAGGTCAACCATGTGCCAGCTTGCAGGGAGCTTGTCGGTGGAGACCACCTTGAACTCTGTGCCACGCGTCACCTCTTTTGCCACGACGCCGTCCACCGGAAGGAGAACGCGAACGCCGCGGTCCTGCGCCAGCTTCAGAATCCGTCGCGCGTCGTCGACCATCTTCGACTCGTAGAGACTCTTGCCAACACTTCGGCCAGAGGCAACGAGGAACGTATTCGCAACGCCACCGCCAAGGATCAGCAGATCAACCTTCTTGATCAGCGCCTCAAGGACGGCAACCTTGCCAGAGACCTTGCCGCCCCCAACGATTGCCGCGAACGGTCGCGCCGGCTTCTCGAGCAGATTGGAGAGCGCCTCAACCTCTTGCTCCATAAGCAGGCCGACATAGGACGGCAGGTAAGCGGCGACGCCGACGGTGCTGGCATGGGCGCGGTGCGCTGCACCGAATGCATCGTTGACGAAGACATCGCCATACGAGGCGAGTCGCTCTGCAAACGCTGGATCGTTGCGCTCCTCACCAGCATGGAAGCGAACGTTCTCGAGCAGAAGGAGTTCGCCCGGTCGCAATCGGCGAACGGCGTCGTCGGTGCCAACGCCGAGCGCATCGCCCGTCGTTGGCACGTTCACACGAATCAGCTGAGTGAGCCGCTCTGCCGCAGGTCGTAGGCGCAAGCCGTCCACAACACGACCATCTGGTCGGCCAAGGTGCGACATGATCACCACCGATGCGCCACCGTCAAGGAGCGCCTTGATGGTTGGCACGGCGGCGCGGATGCGCGAGTCATCGACGATCTTGCCGTCGGAGAGCGGCACATTGAAGTCGACGCGCAGCAGTACGCGCTGCCCTTGCATGTTCAACTCGCGAACCGTGCGCTTCCCTGATGCGGAGATGATCTCTTCCGCGATCCGACGCGGACCACTCTGTGGCGGCGCTGGCCGCGGGATTGGACGTGGCGTTGGTCGCACCGACCTCGTGACCGCCGGAGCTGCGCCTGGCTTCACCGTGGCCTTCACGTTCGGGCGGTTCGCTGGTCGGCTCGGCGCGGTTGGCGGCGCGCCTGTCGGTCGCGGCTGACCGTTGGAGCCCGTGATCGTTGGCTTCACCTGTGGCCGATTGGCTGGGCGGCTAGAGGCGAGCATCGCCCCAGCCGGCTTCTGCGGCGGCGCCCCGCTCGCGCTCTTGGCAGGAGGGGCGGTCGCTGGTTTTGGCGTGGGTTTCGGGGTTGATTTCGGGGTTGATTTCGGGGTTGATTTTGCAGCCACGGGTTTTGTGGCCGGTTTCGGGGCCGACTTCGCGACAGGCTTCGGCGCAGGTTTCTCCGCCGGCTTCTCGGCCGGCGTGGAACTACTGCCAAGGAGTCGCGAGAGCAGCCCCTTCTTCTCAGGCATGCGTCGCCACGTAGCGCACCAGGTCGGCAACGCGGCAGCTGTAGCCCCACTCGTTGTCGTACCAGGTGACGATCTTCACGAATTTGTCGCCAACCATCATCGTGCTGAGGGTGTCGATGATTGATGAACGCGTGTCACCCTTGTAATCCGATGAGACGAGCGGCTCATCAGAGACGCCGAGAATCCCCTTCATCGGGCCAGCCTCGGCGACACGGAACGCGGCATGGATCGCATCGATGCTGGCCGGTCGTTCTAGCTCTGCAGTGAAGTCAACGATGCTCACCGTTGGGGTTGGAACACGAATGCTATAGCCGCCGAAGCGCCCTTCGAGTTCTGGGATGACGCGCGCGATCGCCGCCGCGGCACCTGTCGATGCCGGCACAAGGTTGAGACTTGCGGCGCGCGCGCGACGTGGATCACTGTGTGCCACGTCGAGAATGCGCTGATCGTTGGTGTAACTGTGGATGGTGGTCATCAACGCACGCGCGATCCCCCATCCGTCAGAGACGATCTTCGCTGCGGGGGCGAGGCAGTTCGTGGTGCAGCTGGCATTTGAAACGATGTGATGCTTCGCTGGGTCGTACTGCTTCTCGTTCACGCCCATCACGACGGTCAGGTCTTCCCCGGTCGCAGGAGCGCTGATGATCACCTTCCTTGCGCCGGCGGCGCGGTGTGCCGCAGCCTTCTCAGCGTTGGTGAAGAGGCCCGTCGATTCCACAACAATGTCGACGCCGAGGTCGCCCCACGGGAGTGCCGCAGGATCCTTGCTCGCGAACACCTTGATCCGACGGCCGTCGATGACGAGCTCGTCCTCTTCGGCAACAACGCTACCGGGGTAGATGCCATAGGTGGAGTCGTACTTAAAGAGGTGGGCGTTCATCTTCGGATCAACGAGGTCGTTGATCGCCACCACCTCAACCTCTGGTGTGCGCTGAATAATTGCCTTCAAGCTCTGCCGGCCAATGCGGCCAAAGCCATTGATACCTACGCGTACGGTCATCGAGTGTCCCCCTTCGATTTCACCGCTACAGCCCGCTCCCACTCTGGGTTGCCGATTCTCTCGACAACCATCGGATGGCAGCCTGCCAGGCTCACGTCCCCACCGAGTTCGGCGGGGTGTACGGAAACTCTCCGTCCTGGAACCTTGAAGCTATTGTCGCCGATCTCCCCCTGAATACGCGAATGGAGCGCATCCCAGTGCGCCTCGGCGAACGAGCCGCCGATGATGATGCGGCTCGGATTGAACACATTGACGAAGCCTGCGACCGCCCGGCTGATCGCTAGGAGCGCGTGATCGATCAGAGCCTGGGCAACTCGGTCCCCTGCAGCTGCAGCCTCGGAGACCTCCTTGGCGCTGATCTCTCCCTTCGGATGTGCGGCCCGCCACGCGGCAAGCCACGGACTAGCGCCACTCGAAGCAGCTTCACCCCCCGTGCGCGCCAGCGCGACGCCCGAGGCGTGTGCCTCAAGGTGCCCGATGCCACCGCAGGCGCACCGTGGCCCGTCGAGCGTAATCGGCGCGTGGCCGATCTCGATCCCGGTGTCGTCTGGCCCTGTGTAGAGTCGGCCGCCGCTGATCACTGCGCCACCGAGGCCAGTGCTGATCGTGATGTAGAGGAGATC
>RGBZ01000065.1 GCA_009919365.1 bacterium | reverse complement strand
TCGGTGCTGCGTCATCAAGAAGCTCAATCTCAATAACGCCGACGGTCGTCTCAATCTTGGCGGTTGCCATTCCATCTCTCCTCTGTGGCACAGGGCCACGTGGTCGGCTGGTGCCGACGATGTGGGGAGTTTACCCGCGAACGATCAGTTGCGCGGAGCAGCTACGGCGCGGCGGGGGTAACGGTGGTCGAGATGATCTTTGGAGGATCAATCGGGCGATCGTCGCCAGTTCGCTCGAGTGCTGCAATCGCATCAACAACATCCATGCCCGAGATCACCTCGCCCATGATTGCGTAGGTGCGAGCACTTTCAAGCGGTACAGCTGCAGCATCGTCAAGGATCACAAAGAACTGGCTCCCCTGTGAGTCTGGCTGACTTGAACGCGCCATCGCGATGACACCACGGCGATACGTGCCGACGACCGGCTCATCTTTGATGAAGTAGCCAGGGCCACCCGAACCAGTTCCTGTTGGATCGCCACCCTGAATCACAAACGGCGTGCCGTCTTCCATGTAGGCAATGCGGTGAAAGATCACGTTGTCGTAAAAGTTGCAGCTCGCCAGTGCCGTGAGATTGCTCACCGCAATCGGTGAGTTCTTCACCGCAAGGCGCACAACGAATGTGCCAAGTGTGGTTTCAAATGCGATGTCGTTTGATGCGTCGGTGTTCAGCGTTGCAGGCTGAGCGGTCGGGCAGCCGTTCGCGTTTGATGACGCACTCGGTGATGCGTCGGCGGCGCATGCACTCAGCGTGAGCGTTGCGGAAAGCGCGAGCGCTACAGTAGTTGCGCGCATCTCGTTAGGAGTGTGTGCGGCGAGCGGTTCGCAGAATCGTGACCGCCATGGCGGCCATTAGCAACACCTGACCGACAACGATTTCAATCGTTGGGATCTGATTGAGGAGTACCGCCGCAAGGATCGTTGCCGTTGGTGGCATGGCGAGTGCGCCGAGTGATCCGGTCGTGGCGCTCGTGGCTCGCACGCCCGAGACAAAGAGTGCGTAGGCAAGACAGGTTGCAATCAGCGCTAGGTAGGCGAACTGCAGCCCTGGGATCAAGAGATCTTTGTTGGCGAGGTCAGGAAGCTTCGCACCAACAATAGATGACACGACGGAGAGCACAGCGAACCCACCAGTGGCGGCGAGCGCCACGAGTTCGAGAGGGTGAATACCAGAAGCGAGTCGACGCACGAGGACGATGTACGAGGCGTAGCCGACCATGCAGGCGAGTGACCAGAGGATGCCCGCTTGGAACGTTGCCTCTTTGCCTGGGACCGCGCCGTTCACGGTGATCACGATGGTGCCGATTGCCGCGAAGGCGATCGCGCCGATGATCATGCGGTCGGGCCGTTCGCGCAGCAGGATCACACTCAACGTGGCGACCAGCACCGGCGCAAGGCAGAGCTCAATCGCCGTGGCGATGCCAACACCTGCGTTCGTGACCGCCTCAACGTAGGCGTATTGGAAGAACGCTTGAACGAGTCCAAGTCCGAGGCCAAGGGCAAGCACGCGCCCAGGAAGGCGGAAGGCGCCGCGGCCAAGCAGGATGCGTGCCGTGATGGCGGCGGCTGGGGCGGTGATGGCGAGGCGTACGACGACCAGCACGAGGGAGCTCAGCGTGCTTGGACCCCCATCAGCGCCAGGGAAGGCGGCCTTCAGTTGACCAGTGACGACGCCGATCGTGCCCCAAAGGATGCCGGTGAGGATGACGGCAGCGAGCCCCGCAAGTGGGCTCAGCGCGAGCGGTTCGTTGATGCGCCGTGTCGTTGCCATGCGGGGGAGTCTACGCGAGGCAGGCTGGCTGTGCGCGCTACTGCGCAGGGTCAGCGATCCTCGAGGCTTCCTCAAAATCGATCGCGCCCGAGAGAAGCGCCTCACCGAGGATGAGCGTGGCAACGCCGGCATCGCGAAGACGGCGCACCCCACCAAGGTCGCTCACGCCCCCCGCAACGCTCAACTCCATCGTCGGTTGTCGTGCGGCCAGGCTGGCAAACGCTGCGCTCTCACTCGCGTTTCCACCGTGGCTCAACACAATGCGCGAAACACCTGCGGCAGCAAGTTCATCGATCAGGGCCTCTGCGGTTGGAGCAGAGGAGCGCTTCCAGTTAAACGATGCAATCCGCTCGGGTCGGGGGTCGAAGCCAACGGCAAGCCAATCTCCCGCGGCGGCGATACATGCTGCGAGCTTCTCTGGCTCATCAATGAGTGCGAGTGAGATCACCGCACGTGTCGCCCCAGCTGCAAACGCAATGCGTATTCCCTCGGGCGACTCTAACCCGCCCGCAACCTGCAGCGGGGTTGCGACCAGGCTTGCGACGGCACCGATTGATTCAATGTTGATCGGTGCGGCGGCGCGTGCGCCGTCAAAGTCGACAAGGTGAATCAGGGTGGCACCGCGATCAACGAAGTGCCGTGCAATGCGCGCCGGCTGGTCGGTTGGTGCGCCGACACCTGTCGCAGCGCCGGGCCAGAAGACGATACGGGAGCGACCCTTCTCTAAATCAATGGAGGGGACGATGCGCATCGGCTGCGCTGCGCTACGCGGTTTCGGTCAGCGCTGCAGCGGTCGCTGCGATCGTCTTGGTGATCTCCTCATCGCCAATTCCGTAATGCGTGACGGCGCGAACCTGTCCGTGTGTGTACGCGATCATCAGCACACCGCGCTTTTCGAGCGCGTCAAGGAAGCGTGTCCGCCGAGCGATACCACCAGCAACCTTGAAGAGCACGAAGTTTGTGGCGACGCGCGAAGGGTCAAGTCGCTCGCCTTCGGGCTGTGCGATATGACCAGGGGAGAGCACATCGGGGAGCGCTGCGATTTCGGTTGCCAGGCGTCGCGCGTTGACATGATCTTCGGCGAGCCGCTTCACGGTTCCCTCTGGTCCATCAGAGAGCGCAACAAGGCCGGCCGCCGCAAGCACGCCCACCTGTCGCATGCCGCCGCCAAGGAGCTTGCGCGCGCGTCGCGCCTTCCAGATGAACTCTTTGCTACCAACGACCACGCTGCCGATTGGTGCAGCGAGGCCCTTGCTTAGGCAGAAGGTTGCACTGTCGGCATCCGCGACCAGCTCACGTGCCGAGACGCCAAGCCCGACAACCGCATTGAAGAGGCGCGCACCATCGACGTGGATCGGAATGCCGTGTGGCTTCAGCGCCGCGCGCAGCTCGCGCATGTACGCCGGAGTGATCGGTCGACTGCAGGTGTGGGCGTGACAGTTCTCAACGATGACGAGCGAGGTGATCGCACTGTGCACGTCGCCGGCATCCTGAATCGCCTCAAGAACATCTGGGATCGGCATCTCGCCGTTGGCGTTCTCTCGGACAAGGCGAAGTCCGGCGCCGGCGACGACGGCGTAATTGGCCGCCTCATCGTTCGGAATGTGGCCTTCGGCGGGGGTGATGATCTCGCCGCCGCGTGGCACGTGGGCCATGACCGAGACGAGGTTCCCCATGGTGCCTGAGGCGACGAAGAGGCCCGCCTCTTTACCGAGCAAGGTGGCAGCCCGCTCCTCGAGGGCGGCGACGGTTGGATCGTCCTCAAAGACGTCGTCGCCAACCTCCGCCTCCGCCATGGCGCGGCGCATTTCTGGGGTTGGGTGGGTCACCGTGTCGGAGCGCAGATCGATACGGCCAGCCCCGCCGCCTCGTAATGCTGCGTCCGCTCCATATCCCATAGTCGGATCCTACCCCCTCTGGTAGGCTTCGCAGTCCTGTCGCGGACCCGTGGTGTAGCGGCCCAACATGCCAGCCTGTCACGCTGGAGATCGCCGGTTCGAATCCGGTCGGGTCCGCCAGGAAACCTCCCAACCCGAAGCTCCTCCTTTACGATGCCTCCATGCCACGTGAGATACCCGTAACCGACGGATACCCGCCAAGCGAGCGGACACGAGTGCGACGCCTTCCTGAACGCGGGCACTACGAACGAGACGACATCTATCCCGTGGTCGACGCCGCTCTCACCTGCACCGTTGCCTACCTCCTTGATGGCCGCCCACATGCCACCGCCACGGCACACTGGCGCGACGGCGACCGTCTCTACTGGCACGGATCGGCGGCCAGCCGCTTCCTAAAGTCTGTGGTGGGAACCGAGGTGTCCGTCTCCATTCACCTGACCGATGGCATCGTGCTCGCGCGAAGCGGCTTCGACAGTTCGTTCAACTATCGATCAGCAACACTCTTCGGCATCTGCGAAGAGATCACCGGTGACGAGAAGGTGGCGCAACTTGACGCCTTCATCGATAAGTTGATTCCTGGCCGTGCCGCTGAACTACGCACCTCTACAGAGCAAGAGATGAAGGCTACGACCCTTCTTGGCATGACAATCACCGAAGCATCGGGAAAGATTCGTAGCGGGGGCGTGGATGACAATCCAGATGACGCACATGAAAAGGTTTGGGCAGGAGTCATTGAGATCAATACGCTCTTCGGTGCATTACACGCAGACGAAGATACGCCAGTGCTTGCAGAGCCGAGTGCGAACCTTTCAGGACTGACTGGCAAGAAGCTCTAGCGAGAGCGTTCAGCCTCCGGCGATCTGCTCGCCGCCGTCGATCGTGATGGTGTTGCCCGTCACCCAGTGCATGCCTGGTGCTGAGAGGGCAACGATGGCCTGGCCAACATCGTCAGGGGTGGTGAGGCGCTTCCCTGGATGCTTCTTCATCACCACGTCGATCCAGTCTTGGCTTCCTGGAATCTTGCGCAGTGCTGGGGTGTCGACAACGCCTGGGCGCAGCGCCGTGACAGTTGCACCGGGCACCAGTCGCGCCAGCTCGAGCGCCAGCTGTCGGCAGTGTGCTTCGACGGCGGCCTTCGCCGCAGAGACGGCGCCGTACATCGGGACCGCCTTCGATGCACCTTCAGACGAGGTAGCGAAGATGCGGGTCGTGTTGCCGATCAGGCCCGCTGCGTACAGGTCCTGCGTCCAGTAGACGAGGGAGTGCGCCATGACGTCGGAGGTCATATCCATCTGCTTGCGGGTGATGAGCGGCGTCTCGCCGTCAGGGAGGAATGGCTGCAGGCTACCGAACGCCAGTGAGTGCACCACGATGCCGAGCTGCGGGGTGAGGCCGGCGGCACGGGCGGCGGCGAACTTCTCGCCGAGTTCTCCGCGTGTTCCGGTCACCACGTAGGTGTCGGTGGTGTCGCTATGGGCGGCGGCGTAGGTGGCGAGGGTGCCGCCCATGCTGATCGTCTCGTCGTCGGGGTGGGCGTGCACCGCCAT
>RGBZ01000064.1 GCA_009919365.1 bacterium | reverse complement strand
ACAACTGCTTCTCGACCCGACGCCCAGCGCGCTGAGTCCAGCAGCTCTTAGAGCAACCCGGACGGCCGGGACCCTTCGGGGTCTCGGCCGTTCGATTTTTATCCTGTGCTCCAAACTGGCCTCGCTATAGTGCGAAGATCGGAGAGAAATGTCGCAACCGCCTGTGATCCTCTGGTTCCGCCGAGACCTTCGTCTCGCCGACCACCCCGCCCTTGTGGCGGCGGCGGCGGCAGCGAGGGAGCGCGGGGCACCCCTCTTGCCGATCTTCATCTGGGAGCCAGGCCTCATTGCCGGCCCGCGGGCCAGCGCAAACCGCACCTGGTTCCTGCGCGAGAGCGTTACGGAGCTCGCCACCAACCTGCGCGCACTCGGCTCGGATCTCCTCGAGTTGCAGGGCCCAGCCGCCAGCGCGCTCCCGAAACTGATCAGCGAGTTGCGCGCCGCGGGTCACATTGGCGAGATCGATCTCTTCATAACGCGCGACCACACCCCATTCGCGCGAAAGCGCGATCGCGCCGCTGCGGATCTACTCGCACCCCTTGACGTACAGGTGCATGCAAAGCGCGGCCTCGTCGTGGTGGAGCCAGAAGAGCTACTCACAGGTGGCGGCACACCGTACGGTGTCTACACGCCGTACTTCCGCCGATGGCTCGAACAAGTAGATGCGAGCGCACCACTCCCAGCGCCAAAGAAGCTTCCACCGCTGCCAACGCCGACTCCACCCGCCACCGTTGATCAGGCGCTTCTCGATGCGCATGCGGTACCAACGGCGAACGTTGAAGAACTCCCGAAGCCAGGCGAACGTGCCGCGCGCGCACACGCTGATGCATGGCGACGCTCGGTGGGCGAGTATGCGAAGCGTCGCAACACCCTTGCCGACAGCTCGGGCACAAGTCACCTGTCGGCAGCACTGCACATCGGGCTCCTCTCCGCGCGCGAGCTCGTGGCCCGACAACTTCCACTTCCGCCGGTACAGGAGGGAGAACGTTCAGGCGAGCGACTCTGGGTGAGCCAGATTGCGTGGCGTGACTTCTATACGCAGGTGCTCTGGCATGCACCGCATGCGGCCCGCAGTGCGTGGCGTCCAAGCTACGACGGGATCAAGTGGAGCAGCGACCAACGCGCACTTGAAGCGTGGAAGAGCGGCACGACAGGCTACCCGATTGTTGATGCAGGGATGCGCCAACTTGCGGCAACTGGATTCATGCACAACCGCGCGCGTATGATCACGGCATCGTTTCTCACAAAAGATTTGCTGATTGACTGGCGCGAGGGCGAGGCACACTTCTTGCGCCATCTCGTTGACGGCGACATTGCTGCGAACAACGGAGGCTGGCAGTGGTGCGCGGGAAGTGGCACCGATGCCCAGCCGTACTTCCGCATTTTTAATCCAGTCACCCAGGCGGGGAACTTTGATCCCGACGGTGAGTATGTGCGCCGCTGGGTGCCAGAGCTTGCCGCCCTGAAAGCACCAGCGATCCATGCGCCGTGGGCGCATCCGAAGGCGCTTGCAGAGGCCGGGATCACTCTTGGTGCGCAGTACCCAGAGCCGATCGTGGATCACGCCGAAGCGCGACAACAAACGCTTGCGGCGTATAGCGCGGCGCTAAAGCCAGAGCGCGGCTGATCCAAATGGCCGCAGGGCGACGTGAGACACGACAGCCGCATCGACCGCCGAGCGAGCGCCCCGAGAAAATCTGTGTTGTGTGTGGCCGACCGTTCCAGTGGCGCAAGCGCTGGGAGCGAGTCTGGGACGAGGTGAAGTACTGCAGCGACGCCTGCCGCCGCCGACGCTCGTAAGATGCATCACCTCGTTGTTCTAGGAGATCAACTTACCGACCAGGTTGGCCCCCTTCGTGCGCACCTCGATGGCACGGCAGCGTTTGCGGAACCCGCTCTTGTTCTCGAGATCACGGGCGTGCTGCACGAGGCACGGCATGTGCAGGCGGTGGTGCTGCAGATCGCGGCGCTACGAGGGTTCGCGGCAGAGCTCCAAGCGCGAGGGGTCCGCACCGAGGTCGTTCAAGCCCCAACCCTTGGCGAGGCGCTCACCGCCGCCTCTGAACGGCATCGGCCGACCGGCATCACCCTGATGGAGCCCGCTCAGCCTCAGGATCTTGAGGCGATTCAGTCGTGGTCCGCCGCGAGCGGCATCCCCGTGGAGGTCGTCGAGAACCAGCTCTGGCTCACGACCGTGGCCGAATGGGAGGCGTTCAAGACGGGCCGAAAAGAGCTCCGCATGGAGTATTGGTATCGCCGCGTGCGCAGTGCGCGTGGCTGGCTGATGGAGGAGGGCGCGGGGAAGAGCGAGCCGATCGGCGGCACATGGAATCTTGACAAGGAGAATCGGAAGCGTCTCACCCCAGGAACCCATGTGCCAGCACCCTTCTACGGAACAGTCACGCCACTCGTGCAATCGGTCATTGACGAAGTCCGCGAGAAGTCCTCGACGCTCTTTGGCGAGTCAACCACGCTGATCTGGCCGACGACTCGGCCCGAGGCGCTCGCTGCGCTCAGCGCGTTCTGCGACGATCGGCTGGCCAACTTTGGCCCCTACGAAGACGCCATGTCAAAAGAGCACGAACACCTCTTCCACTCGCTCTTGTCGCCAGCGTTGAATCTTGGTTTGATCACCCCTGCCGAAGTCTGCGAGCGCGCGCTGCAAACGTATGCCGAACGGTCGAGCGAAATCCCGCTCTCGAGCATTGAAGGGTTTATCCGTCAGATCCTCGGATGGCGCGAGTTTATGCGCCACGCCTATCGCGACTATTGGCGCGAGTGGCAGAGCGACAACGGCCTGAGCGCCCACGAGGACTTGCCAAAACTCTACTGGTCAGGAGAGACGAAGATGGCGTGCATGTCGCGCATCGTCACAACGCTGCAGCGAACGGGCCACGCTCATCACATTGAGCGCCTCATGGTGCTCGGTAACTTCGCACTCCTCTTCGGTGTGCAACCGCAGCAGGTTGACTCCTGGTTCTTAGAAGCCTTTGTGGACGCGCTTCCGTGGGTGGTGACGCCGAACGTCGTGGCCATGAGCCAATTCGCCGATCTCGGTCGCATCACGAGCAAGCCGTACATCTGTGGTGGTGCCTACATCTCAAGGATGGGAGATGACTGCACGTCGTGCCTCTACAACCCAACCGAATCGGTGGGCGAAACGGCCTGTCCGTTTACAACCTTGTATTGGGAGTTCATTGATCGTCACTCCGCACGATTCGCAAAGAATCCACGTATGGCAACACAGGTTCGCTCCTGGGCTGGCCGGCCGGAGAACACGCGCAACGAGATTCTGGTTCGGGCGGCGCAAGTGCGCAGTCGCGCTAAAGCGGGAGAGCTGTGAACCGTTCGGGCAGTCTGCCGTGGCAGAGAATTGTCACCATCTATGTGCTGGTGCAATTTGCCGAAATCTTCGGCGTTGCCATGATCTATGCCTACCTTCCGCTCGCACTTGAAGGGGCGGGGGTACCACTGCGTGATATCGCGACGGTATCGGGTGCAGCGACTGCGGGCATCTTCATCGTTGGTGCGCCGCAGGTGCCGATCTGGTTGGCTATTGCCGAGCTGCGCTCGCGCCGACTCGTCATCGTTCGTAGCGGGCTGATCGCCCTCGTCGCGCTCATTGCCTTCGCCTTCGCGCAAGAGGCGTGGCAGCTTATCGGCGCAACACTGGCCCTGGGCTTCTGGCTCGGCAACACCGGAGTCATGCTGGCGACGATTCGTGAGGTGTCGCCAGAGCACGCACGCACCAGGTCAATCGCCCTCTTCAGTGCGGCGGCACCGATGGGCTTCGCGCTGGGCCCGCTACTCGCTGGCGCGATGATCGACGGGCTCGGCCTCTCGCTCGCCGCACCGATCATGGTCGCAGCACTACTTAACGCTGCCCTGATCGTGGCGAACATCGTTGCAATCCCCGATGTACGGCCGCTCTACCCACCGACGGGGGGCGTCCTTGCAGTGGCTCGTCGTGGTCTGAGCGAGGTCTTCGCGGACCGCACCATCCGTGCGGGCTACTTGGTGTTGGGCCTCGCCATCGCTGGTGAACGAATGCTCCGCCCTGTCTTCCCGCTGCGGATCGCCGAGGTGGTGATCGGCCCCTCCATAACGGGGATCGCAGAGCCCCTGGCTGCACCAGGGGTCGCCGGAGCCGTTGGCCTGCTGACCGGGCTCTCGGCCCTAGGGGGCGCCGCAATCGCACCGCTGGTTGCCACACACCTCGTGCCTCGTATCGGCATCCCACGGGTCATGGCCGTCGGCTTCGTTGGCGCGGCGTCAGCAGCAGCGGCGATGATCGCCGTCTCTACGGCGCTCGGCTTGGCACTCGCGAACACCCTTCTCGCTGCCACCTCCGCACTCTTGCAGGCGATGGTCTTTACCTGGCTCGCAAACTCTGCCTCCGAGCGTCGCCGCACCGCCGCGCTCAGCCTCTCCCTCTTCCCGCTCTACGCCGGTGCGGTGGTCGGCCCACTCGTCTCCTCCGCCGCAGCGCTCACGGGAGAGCCGCGCCCAGGAGACCTCCTTGCCCTCACACCGGTGTTCGTTGGTTCGGTCACGTTGCTCACCCTTGGGATCATCGCTGTGCGCCGCCTCCCCACAGATGGGGAGTCCGCGCGCTAGTCTGCGCAGATGAAGCAGATCGAAACGGTCCTCGGCCCGGTCAGCTCCGCAGACCTCGGTCTGACGCTTACTCACGAACATCTCTTGAACGATGTGCTCTCGTGGTGGCACCCACCACTTGACGACTCGCCGCGCTCGCGCGCGCTTGTCGACGAGAAGGTCTCCATCAGCAACATCTGGGAGTTGAAGCACGACCCCTTCATCAACAAAGACAACTGCAGCATGCAAGACATTGAGCTGGCGATCAAGGAGGTGCAGCGGTTTGTTGATCAGGGTGGCAAGACGATCATTGAGACGAGCGCTGATGGCAATGGCCGCAGCCCTGAAGGGCTCGCAACCATCAGCAAGCGCACCGGCCTCAACATCATCATGGGTACTGGCTACTACCTCGACGGATCACAACCGCAAGAGAACGACGCCAAGAGTGAGCACGACATTGCCAATGAGTTGATTCGCGACATTTCTGAAGGGGCTCGCGGCACTAGCATCAAATCTGGAATCATTGGCGAAATCGGCGTCGGCAGCGAGTTCACGGCGCGAGAACGAAAGTCACTCGCCGGCGCATGCATCGCGCAGCGAGAAACGCACCTCCCAATGCAAGTT
>RGBZ01000063.1 GCA_009919365.1 bacterium | reverse complement strand
GTTAAAGACCTTCATGAGGTCCTCCTATCTGCTATTCCCAACCGTTCCGGCTGGGCTCGCCTCTGTTTCGGACTACGTGATCACGACTCACCTACCAAAGCAGATGTGACGATGCGGCTGCGTCCGATGCAGTCGAGGAAGGCAATCATGAACGAGCCCGCGCCTGCGCGCAACCCTTTTTTCCTGAGCGTTTGTGCTCAGATGCTCAAAGGTTAAGGAATCCAAATAGTTTGGCTAGCACCCTTCGGCGATCAGGAGGGCTGCCCCTGCTAAAACCTCAAGATCAATCTCACCCGCGGCGAGATGTGCAGTGGCCAAATCCCCCAGCCGCAATCCGTCCGCAACGACTGCGCCGGTGGCTGTTGCGGTCGCGCCGTTCGGCCCCACCGCAATGCTTCCCACCCATGGCCCGACAACGGCGCGGGCCAAGAAGTGCGGCGAAGTGACCAACGCCTGCTCGCCTGACCTCCCCCAATCAATCACGGCGGTACGGGTCGCCTGATGCGCCGCATCAATCGCGCGAAGCGCCTCGGTGGCGTGGAGTGGTCGCGACGGATCGTTCCGGCCCCAATCGGCGACACGATAGGTGCGGTCGGAGCGTTGCTGTACCTCCCAAATGAACAGGCCAGGCAAGAGCGCATGGAGGCAGCCCGTTGGCACGTCAAACACGTCGCCGCGTCGCACGGCGTGACGCGCAAGGAGTGGGGTGATGTCGGAGCCCGCGGCTAACGCGTTAGTGATGTCGCTGCCTGTGACGGATAGGGCACGGCCCAAGAGCAGCTCGGCGCCGGGTGCCGCATCAAGGACAACCCACGCCTCATGCTTGCCGATTGCATCTGCACCGTGCATCACTTTGGCCAGATCGTCGTCGGGGTGCACCTGCACTGAGAGTCGATCTTGCACATCGAGTAACTTCACCAACACGCCGCCTGGCTGTTCGTCAGCATCACCGAACCAGGCCTCGCCGATTGGACCGTGTGGCGCCGCATCGGGGGCAAGGGCGCGAAGGCGATCACCACCCCACACACGCCCGACAAGGCTTGGTGCGAGGAGGTGCGTGTCGCGCGGCATCGACTCAGTCATGCGGAGAGTCTAGGCGAGGGATCTAGCTGCGGACGGGTTGATCGTGCAGTTACGCGAGCACGCTCGCAACCGCCTTAGCCACGATCGGGATCTTCGTGGCGGAGAGGCCCGCCATGTTGATGCGTCCACGGGCGACGAGGTAGACCGCATGTTCATCACGAAGGCGCTTCAGCTGATCGTCGGTGAGCCCCAGGAGCGAGAACATTCCGTGGTGTCTGAGAAGGTACGAAAAGTCACCCGCGCCAGCGGCGGTGAGTGCCGTGGCGAACGCAGCCCGACTCTCTGCGATGCGGGTGCGCATCGCGTGAACCTCGCCCTCCCACTGTGCGCGCAAGGTTGCATCACCAAGGATGGTTGCGACGATGGCGCCACCGTGCGCTGGCGGGTTCGACCACATGGTGCGCACCGCCATGCGCGCGTGCGCGGCAAGCGCTGTGGCCGCAGCGCCATCGGCTCCAATGATTGCAAGGCTGCCGACGCGCTCGTTGTAGAGGGCAAAGTTCTTTGAGGAGCTGCTGGCGACGAGCACCTCGCAGCCAGTCGCCAAGAAGGCGCGCAGTGATGCGGCATCTTCAATCAGCCCTTCACCAAAGCCCTGATACGCGAAATCGAGGATCGGCAAGATGCCGCGGTGGGCAATCTGTTGCGCGATCTCACTCCACTGCTCGGGGGTTGGATCAATCCCCGTTGGGTTGTGGCAGGCGCCGTGCAGGATCATCGCGTCGCCACCCTTCGCCGCGGCGATCGCATCAAAGAGTGCGCTGGAGTTCAGCGATCGGGCATCGTCGGTGATCCAGTCGTGACGACGCGCCGTGATTCGCGACGACTCAATGATCTGCGTGTGGTTCGGCCAGGTAGGCTCACCGACCCAAATCTCTGCGCCAGGTCGAAGTCGCGAAACCAAATCAACAGCGAGGCGTACTGCGCCGGTGCCCCCCGGCGTATGAATCATCTGCACGCGGTCGGCTGCGGCTGGTTCAATCTCTCCCCACGCCCCGCCAACGGGGCGGAAGAGGAGTGACTTCGCGGCTGCCAAGTAGGCGGGATCCCCACTGATCGGCATGTAGAGCTTTGAGGTGGTGGAGGCGAGCAGACGCTCCTCCGCGGCGCGAACGCTCGGCAGGATCGGGGTGACGCCTTGTTCATCCATATAGACACCGGCGGCGAGGTTGATCTTGTGCGGACGAGCGTCGGCACGGTGGAGCTCAACGATCCCGAAGATCGGGTCGGTTGGCGCATCACTGATTCGTGCGGAGAGGGCCCCTTCAGACATGCGGCGAGTCTACCCGCGCGACGCGGGCGGCGCGTTTTGGCCCGCGGGCGTACGATCGCGCCGATGGGCTTCTTTGACCTTGATCCGATCGGCTGGATGCTCGTCGGCCTGCTGGCCGGCGGGCTCTCTTCGCTCCTTGTTGGCGGCCGCGCAGCCCGAGGTTGCCTCCCCAACATCCTGGTCGGCATTCTCGGCGGGATCGTCGGCGGCACGCTCGCAAAGGGTGCGGGCTACGGCGATCCAGGCGGATTCACCGGGTCGGTCTTCGTGGCGCTACTCGGATCGGTGATCTTGCGTCTGGCGCTTGAATTCGTCGATCGGCGCCCGCGTCGATGAGTGACGAGAAGATCGCCGAGAAGCCGTTCAGTCCTGGTCTTGCTGGCGTCGTTGGCGCCGAGACCGCGGTTGGCTACGTTGACGGCGCGGCGGGTCGACTCCTCTATCGCGGCTACCCGATTGAAGAGGTAGTCACCAAGGGGAACTACGCCAACGTTCTTGATCTTCTATTGACTGGTGAGTGGCACCCGACCGCACAGCTCGCCCCCGAGAAGGTGCCGCCCGCTGTCCTCGCGGCGCTACGACTCTTGCCATCACATGCACACCCGATGGATGCGCTGCGCACCGCAATCTCGGTGTGGGGCGCTGGTGAGCGCCTCGGCTGGCCACCAACCGCCGACGAGGCGAAGCGCATCGCCGCGTTCGCACCATCGGCACTCGCCGCGTTCGCGCGACTGCGGCAGGGACTCGAGCCCGTTGATCCGCAGCCAGGTCTCAGCATCGCGGCGGCGTTCCTGCAGCAGCTCCACGACAAGGAGCCTGATCCGGCAACCGCCCGCGCGCTTGACGCCTATCTCATGGTTGGCGCAGAGCATGGTCTGAACGCCAGCACGTTTGCGGCACGTGTGATCATTGCCACACGTTCCGACATCGCCTCTGCAATCTGTGGCGCCGTCGGTGCCATGAAGGGACCACTCCACGGCGGCGCACCTGCGGAGGTGATCGGTCAGCTCGGTGAGATCGGCTCGATCGATCGCGCTGAAGACTGGGCGCGCGGCAAGCTCTCGCGCAAGGAGCTGATCATGGGCTTCGGTCACCGCGTCTACCGCACGTATGACCCGCGGGCCGCAGCGCTGCGCAAGGTTGCCGAGGCGATGCCGACGAGGCCAGCCTGGCTCGAGCTCGCCATCGGCGCCGAAGAGCAGATCTTGAAGGTCTTTGAAGAGATGAAGCCGGGCCGCGCAATGAAGACAAACGTTGAGTTCTACGCCGCCGCCGTACTGCAGGGTGTGGGCCTGGTGCCCGATCTCTTCCCAGCGACGTTCGCGCTGGCGCGCATCGCCGGCTGGTCAGCGCACGCGATTGAGCAGGCTGGCGTCGACAAACTGATTCGTCCAGACGCCAAGTACATCGGCCACGCGGAGCGACACCTCCCCGCCTAGCGCACCCATCGGCGCGCCGGCGGGTGTGTCATGCGGTTAGCTTCGGCGCGAAAGCCCCGCGCTCAAGCCGGCTGCGCCGACGAGTGCCGGAATACCGAGCAGTGCGATGGCGATGAGCAGGGCGCTCAGATCACTTGTTGCGCCGATTCCGCCAGCGTTTGCGCGCTCTTCACCGTTGAGTGGGACCGCGTCGTACATCGCCTCAGCGAGCTCAAGTGTGCCAACGCCGTTCTGGGCAACGAGGCCAGTGTCAGTTTGGCTAAAGGTCAGCGCGCCACCGAGCAAGATCTCGCTGAACGTTGTCTCTGCAGCGGACAGCTCTTCGCAGTACATCTTTGTGGAGAGGAGATCGGCCACGGTATAGGTGCCATCGCTATTGGCGGTCACGCTGCCCGCAAGTTGATTGCATCCAACCGTTGCGCTGAAGCTGCCGTCGTTGCCGAAGTACATCTGGCCAGCAGCGACCTCGTAGCGAACGCCACTGAGCGATACCGCGATGACGGCGAACTGTCGACCGAACGACGGCAGGATCTCGCCACCGGTTCGTGGGCAGTTGGTGCTGCCGTCAGATGTCATCCAGCAGGCGTCACCGCCAACAGGAGGATCCACTGGGAGTCCTGACTGGCACATCACTGGCACCTGGCCCGTGGCATCAGGTGCGCATGGGTCTTCTGTGCCGACCGTCTGGCCGACCGTCTGGATGTAGACGCACTCGGCGGGAGCCCCCTCAGGGATGACTGCGACGCCCTCAACGACGTTGACTGGCGGGCACTCCACAGCTGAGACGGGTACTGGGATGACCTCGTCCGCGGCCGCCACAGGGCGCACGCTTGGCGCGATCAGTAGTCCGAGCATAAGAGCGGCGGTGAGCACCCGGGTCATTGTTGCCTCCTGCAGTTATGGGCCAAGACTGACCCTTCCATACCGTAACGCTTGGAGGGCGGGATCGGTTCCTGCTACAGCTCCCCGCGGAGTGCCTTGGCGAGCTGCTCGCCGTGGTCGAGGGGGTGCTTGGAGTAGATCCGCAGCCAGTCATCGAGGGTGAATCGGCCCCGTTCGGTGTGCTCGCCATAGCGGGCGAGGTCCGCCTCGGTGAGGTGCTGAAGCACGTTGAGCGTGCCAGCCCGCACCGCCGAGAAGACCGCGAGCGGTGTCTCAACGGGGTCGGTCTCGTAGCCGAGGGCTGGGCTCGCCGCCCAGGCACCCTCGTCGTACCCCTGAATAATCGAACCGGCTGGCTCGGCAACGAGTCGTCGCAGTCGCGCGTAGGATTGCGCCTCGCTGTCGGCCAGGTGGTGGATCACCTGACGTGGCGACCAGCCTTCTGGGTGCTTGGCGTCGAGCTTCAGGTGATCGAGTGCGGCGACCTGATCTTCAAACGCCTTCGTCGCCGCCTGATAGGCCGCAATGCGTTCGGCGAAACTCACTTACCGGTGACCCAATCGATCATGTTCGACATCAGTGGCGCGAAGCCGTTCCACTGCACGAATGGCTCTGGGCACCAGTGTGGGCCAATGTCTGACGTCCAGACGAGGGATCGGCCCTTGCCAACCTGCGCGGTGGCGATGAGCGGATCGCCGCCTACCGTTGCAACGAGTGTTGCG
>RGBZ01000062.1 GCA_009919365.1 bacterium | reverse complement strand
TTGGGGAGCAGCAGAAAGCGGAACATCGGAAGGAGTTGAACATGAGCCTCTCTCCTGAAGCGTTGAGCGCACTCTTTCTCGTCTCGACGATCGGGGTTGGACCGTTCTGGTTTCTGATGGCGGTACGCCCGCGTGCCGAAGTCACCCGTCGCACCATGCTGACACCGTGGCCTGTCGTTGCGATCGGAGTGCTCTATGCAGCGCTGGTGATCCCCAGCGCCGGTGCCATCCTCGAAACCCTGCTCAACCCATCGCTGAGTGCAATCTCCGCATCGCTGGCGACGCCCGCGGGGAGCCTCGCCGTGTGGCTTCACGTGCTCGCCTTTGACCTTGTCGCAGGTCGGTTCATCTGGCTCGATGGCCTCAGCCGAGGCGTGGGTGCACCGCTTCGCATTGCGGCGCTGACGCTCGCCCTCATGTTCGGGCCACTTGGTCTCCTCCTGCATCTCGCCCTGCGCCCCCGTCACCCCCGAGAAGGGGCGCAACCCGTATCCTGAGCGGGAGCCGCCCAAGCACTTGGGCGCAGGAGTCCCGGAACCCCGGGGAGGAGCCCAGATCGTGTCGAAGCCACTATCCGCCAACGACCAGGCCGTAAAGACGCTCGCCGATGACCTCTGGAAGGAGATGCTTTCGCACTCTCCAATCTGGGGAACCTTCCTCGGCATTGAGGTGGACGACGGCGCCCTCGACGACACGTCGGATGCCGCGCGCCTGCGCGATCGCGCCATGTGGGAGAAGTATTCAAAGGCGGCGCACGCCATTGGCGACGATGGGCTCGACATCGAGTGGAAGATCACGCGCGACCTGATCTCCGTCGGCGGCTCGATCGCCATTGAGAAGGACGATCACCGCATGGACCTCCTCTCCGCAGTCGACCACATGGATGGGGTGCAGACACTCCTGCCACAGATCGTCACCTTCCAGGATGCGAAGACCCCGGAGAAGTTCGCCAAACTGGTGAGCCGACTCAAGGCCTTCCCGAAGTTCATGGATGGGGCCATCGCGCACGTCCATGAGGCGGAGAAGCGTGGGCTCGTGGCCTCCAAGATCTCGACGGAGCGCTTGATCGCTCAGCTTGATGGCCTGATGGCGATCCCAGCAGACCAGTCGCCAATTGTCACCGCCGCCAACGTGGCAGGCGATGCCGAGCGAGCCGAGCTCGCCAAGATCGTTGCGGAGTACGTTGATCCGCAGATCAAGCGCTACTACGAGGCGGTCAGCGGCAGCTACCGCACCAAGGCGCGCGAAGTGCCGGGCCTCTGCTCCGCACCAAACGGTGCAGAGCTCTACAAGGTGGCAATTCGCAGCTGGACCGGCTTGCAGCTTGATCCGAAGGAGCTTCATGAGATCGGCCTGCAAGAGTGGGCCGATATCCAAGAGGAGATGAAGGTCATCTCGACGAAGCTTGGATTCGGCGGCTCTATTGAGAAGCTGCGCGATGCGGCCGAGAGCGACCCAACGAACGTCGCCGCGTCAAAAGAGGCGCTCATCGTTCGAATCAAGGAAGACATCGAGCGCGGTTACGCCGAGGCCGGGAAGGTCTTCGGACGTTTCCCGAAGGCTGGCTGCGACGTGAAGGCGGTCGAAGACTTTAAGGAGAAGGATGCACCTGCGGCGTACTACTTCAGCCCTGCGGCTGATGGTTCGCGCCCGGGGACGTACTACGTGAACGGCTACGACCTGCCGTCGCGCTTCCTGCACGCCCTTGCGCCGACCACGTATCACGAGGCCATTCCAGGCCACCACTTCCAGATCGCTCTGGAGATGGAGTTGGAGTTCTTGCCAGATCTACGCAAGCACGCGTCGCACCTTGCGGGGAACGCCTACGTTGAGGGCTGGGGTCTCTACTCAGAGCGACTCGCCGACGAGCTCGGACTCTATCGCAACGAGATGGAGCGCTTCGGCATGCTGCAGGGTCAGGCGCACCGAGCAGCGCGCCTCGTCGTCGACACCGGCCTTCACGCATTCGGCTGGAGCCGCGACAAGGGGGTCGAGTTCATGGAGTCCGTTGGGCTGCCACGAACCGACGCCGAGATTGAGACCGATCGCTACATCGCCTGGCCAGCGCAGGCACTCTGCTACAAGGTTGGGCAGCGCGCCATTCAGCGCACGCGCGCGGCGATCGAGAAGCGCGATGGCGACAAGTTCGACATCAAGTCGTTCCACGATCACGCCATTGGACACGGCCAGATTCCGCTCCCGGTCTTTGAGGCCGAGATGCCGAACTGGGTCAAGCCGAAGGCATGAGTATCGCTGGGGGGACCGCGGGCGCGGCCCGCGGAACCTCCCGGCGGACGGTCGGCATCCTTGCCGCGATCGGCGCCTCACTCGCGTGGGGCTTCGGATCGACGACGTCGGATTACGCGTTGTCTGCTGGGGTCGGGAATGACACCTTCTTGGTCGTCGAGCTTGGCATCGGCTTCCTCGCGCTCCTCCTCATTGCCACGCTGCGCGGCGAGCTTGCCGCGTTCCGATTCCCAGGTCTCTTCCGCGCATCCGCCACTGGCCTGATTGAGCCGTGGGGGGCGTACACCCTCGGCAACATCGGGATCATCTTCTCCAGTGGCGCATTTGTTGCCTTGGTCTCGTCGCTGAATCCGGTGTTGATCGGGCTCCTCGCGGCGCCGTATCTCGGCGAGAAGGTGAGCCGACCAGCCGCGATCCTCATGGCCGTCTCGATTGGTGGCGTGGCGCTCGTTGTGGGCGGCGCCGGTTTCAATGGCACGCTGCATCCGTTCGGCATCATCTTTGCGCTCTTCGGTCTCGTCTGCGCTGCAACATATGGCCTACTCTCCTCGAAGTTGGTGCGCACCGTTCCGGTCCTCCCACTTGTTGCGCTCCAACTTCTCGTGGCCACCATCGCCTCGGCCGCCATTTGGTTCATTCGAGTGGTCATCCTTAGCGGAGATCCGCAGTTCCCAGCGAACGAGACGCAGTGGATCGTGACGGTCGCGACCGGGATCTTTGGTGGGGCAGCCCCCTTCATCTTGTACCTGGAGGCAACGCGGCGGATTCCGACGACCACCGTGAGCCAGTTCGGCACGCTCGTTCCCGTGATCGCCCTGGTTGGCGGCGTCGCCTTCTTGAACGACGTCACCACACCGGTGCAGCTGCTCGGCACCGCGATCGTGGTGGTCTCGCTCTCACTCCTCGCGCGCTACGCCCGCGCGCACTGAGGTGGAGGCGCTCCGCTAGGAGATTGCGACCGCACGCACGAGGAGCGCAGCCTTGCGAGCTCGTCCAACCACCGGCCGATGCGGTCGACGTAGGCCGAAGCCATCACGCTCAATCTGTCGCAGGATCTCGCGATAGAGGTGTGCCGCCACGCGAATGGAGCGACCCCCGTTCTGCAGGTGGCGGATCCCATCAACCCCAGCTCTGTACTCGGCGTCGGCGCGAGCGATCTCAGCCACATAGAGGGCACGTCGATCACCGTCACGAAGTGACGTGGGGCCGCTCGCAGCGGCGGGGTCAAGCCCAGCCCGTCGCAGTGCCGTTGCAGGAAGGTAGACCCGCCCATTCGCAAGATCCTCATCAATATCGCGCAAGATGTTGGTGCGCTGCATCGCCGCCCCGAGGGCACGCGCCGCGTGATCGGCGTCGGCTTCTGCGCCGGAGCGCACGCCGAGGAGCGCCGCCATGAGGCGACCGACAGTGCCTGCAACCTGGTAGCAGTAAAGATCAAGATCGGCATCACTCTCGATTGCGGGGCCAGCGAGGTCACTCTCCATCCCATCGAGGAAGGCACCGATCGCATCTATTGGGAGTCCGGGGGTACGACGTTGTAGATCCACGAAGATCGCGAGTTCATCACCCCCGTCGGCTTCGATCGCACCGCTGCTGAGCCAGGTGCGAATTGCCGCGAGGCGCCGCGCCGCGTCGGCACGTTGCGTGGAACCGGTCGGTGCCTCGAGATCAACAAGGTCATCAAGTCGGCGTAGCGCCAGGTAGAGCAGATTGATGTCGTCGCGAACGGTACGTGGCAGGAAGCGTGCTGCAAGGGCGAAGCTGCGCGCAACACGATTGATGGTTATCTGCGCTTCGGGAAGGAGTGCCGCCACGCGCGGATCGCGCTGGAGGGTCATCCCGTTATGGGCGGACGAGGTTTCCGGTCGGGCCGGTGGCGTGCGAGGCGAAGGGGGCAGGGTAGTCCCCGCGGATCAAGTCTTGGGTGACCTGCGAGGTGAGGAGCGCCCCTGGCATTCCGGCCCCCGGATGGGTGCCGCCGCCCACGTAGTAGAGGCCAGCGATCGCTCGGTCGCGGTTTGGCTGGCGGAAGTAGGCCGACTGTTGTAGCGACGGCTCAACGGCGAAGGCGTTGCCATCGGGGGCGAGGAGCTCGTCGCGGAAGGTGAGCGGCGTCCACGAGCGTTCGACGACGATCGAATCGCGGAGCCCTGGCAGCCCCCAGTTCTCGAGCCACTCAAGGGTGCGATCACGCATGCGAGGCTCCGCTTCGGTCCAGTCATCGCCGGAGGCCAGGTTCGGCACGGGGAGCAGGATGGCGATGGAGTCGCCGCCCGGCGGCGCCATCTCAGGTTCAGTGCGCGATGGCGCATGAATGTAGACAGCGTTACTTCGTGGCATGCGTCGGTCACGGGTCACGTCCTTGATGAAGCCGTGATAGTCATCGCCAACCACGAGGGTGTGATGCAGAAGCTTCTCAAACTTCTTGTTGGTGCCTAGGTACAACATGTGCGCCGACATGGTGGTGCGCAGTGGGCGGAAGCGCCACGGGAAGGCATCAGGGGCGTCGGGGAGGAGCGCGTTGCGCGCTGTCACATCACCGTTGTAGATGACGAGATCGGCGTTGTGCACGACACCATCTGCGGTGCGCACACCGGTTGCGCGCCCATTGCGATGCAAGATCTGGTCCACCTTGCTGTTGGTGTGAATCGTGCCGCCCATCTTGGTGATGATCTTGCCGAACGACGCAATGATGCTGTACACGCCACCTTCGGTGTACCAGATGCCATCGGCGATCTGCAGGTAAGCGAGCGCCGAGTAGATGGCTGGCACGCGTGACGGATCACCACCAATGAAGAGCGAGTGGAAGCCGAACGCCTGCTGCACATGCGGCTCCTTGAAGAACTTGCCGACCCACCCCTCAAGGAATCGGATCGCATCAAGTCGGGCCATAGTTGGGAGAAGCTTGACGAAGTCTTTCAGGTTCAGGAAGTTCTGGCGACCGGAGACGAGGATCCCTTCGCGGTGGATGGCGCCCGATGCTGCGAGGAATGCCTCGAGCTGGTTGGCGTCGTCGTTGGAGAACTTACGCATCTCGGCGAGCAGCTGCTCGCGGTCGCTACCGAAGTCGAAGTGGCGATCTTCGCCCGTCCAAAAGATGCGGTAGCCCGGCTGCAGTTGGCGCAGCGTGACGTGGTCCGACATCTTCTCGCCCGCGGCGGCGTAGACC
>RGBZ01000061.1 GCA_009919365.1 bacterium | reverse complement strand
TCAGTGGATTAGAGCGTCTCCCTCCGAAGGAGAAGGTCGCAGGTTCGAATCCTGTCGGGCGCACCACACGGAGTAGACTCCTCCCCATGGCTAACCAAGATCTCGTCACCGTTCCGCTACTCCGTCGGCCACTCCTTCTTGTCGCCGCCGCCGTCAACCTTGGTGCGGTAGTTGTGGGCCTGAGCGGGACTGACGAACGTCTCTTCTATGTTCCTGCAGCACTCGGTCTCCTCTGGTTGATTGCCTACCGTGCACAGCCACGCGAAGGCGTGCGCCCACTACGTCGCGCGCCACAAGGGTCTATCACGGTGCGTCGACCAGATCGCCCGGCACCTCGACAGCGCACCGAGATGCCACCGACACCGTCAGGATTTGCCCCATCGGCCGCCGTTGCCGCCGCACGCGCACGAGATGGTGACCGCAAACTTGTTCGGCCCGTTGAGGTTGGACTTCCAAATAAGGCTGATGCGCCTGATAAGAAGCGCCGCCGCGGACGTAAGGGTGGAGACGGACCGAACCTCGGCCTCTAGCTACGGCGCGATCTTTATCGTCACCACCGGTGGCTTGCTGAGCGCGAAGCAGCGTGCATCAAGCCATCCGTCGCGAATTGACTGGCGCTCCTCTGCGTCAATTGTGAGCTTCCAGCGAATTTTCACCGCAACCCACTCAGTCAGATAGACGCACGTCGCTGACTCAAGCGGCGGCAGCCAGTTTGTTGGGTCATCATCGCTCTTCTCTTGATTGACGTTGTCGGTCACTGCGCGCAGCGTCCATGCGACCCCAAGATCATTTGCATACGACTGACGACGTGCCGCCGACCACTTCCAGGCGCCGCTGCGCCAGGCTTCACCGAGTGCAACAACGTGATCAATATCAACGTCGGCGGATCGCGTCCAGGTTTCACCGTCATAGAGGCTTAGCCATTTTCCTGTCGTTACGGTTTTTCCCGTTGACGAGAAGTGCACGGAGACCAGCGATTCTGCAATGAGCACCTCTGCTCGGGTGTTCTTGCCGTCATGATCTGCGTCAATCCAATGCTTGAACAGCTTCCGGTCGTAGCCGCCGATGTGTTCAGCTGCAATGGGCACACAATCGAGTGCCGTGAGAAGACCGAGCTTGGTGTTGTTCGTCTTACAGGCTTTGGCGGCACTTGATGCTGCGCCGACGGTGGCAGGCGTGATAAGCGCTGTGGATACCAGCAGCGCAAAGAGTACGGCAGTAATGCGAGCCTTCATCAGGTTAGATTACGCGACTACGTCGAAGAGTGCGCGGACGAGTGGCACACCCTTCTCGTCGTGAATGTCAATGCGCGCGCCGCTTTCAGTTGCACGAACGAGGCACACAACGGTGTCGTCGGTAGTTAATCCCAGGTACTCGAGTCGGATGCGGCGCTGTGGTGCGTTCAGCTGGGCCGGCGCTACCGCACTCAGTGCCTCTTCGGCGATCTCGAGCCAGGCGGCATTGTTGACGTGGCCGAGTGGGTCGAAGTCAGCAACGCGAAGTGGCACGGTGATGGAGACACCTGGCGTATCTCCGGTTGGTTCTGCGGGAATCTTCTCAGGGGTGAAGGTGGCACCGACCTCCTTGACGAATGGTTCAAATTCCGTGGGGAAGCGGACCGGTCGTCCGTTCTGGTCGGTCATGACCCAGTCGATGGTGGCATCAGCAATCACGCGACCGGCGCTGCCGAAGAGGCGCGTGCGGCGTCGCGCCATCACGTGGCGGAAGCCGACAAGGGCGGTGGTGCCTGTCATGGACTCGTTGGAGCGAGGTGGTTGGTCTATGAGCAGGTCAACGCTCCGCACAACCCAGCCGACGCCGCGCGACTCATACCAGGCGCGTCCGTATTCCAACGTTTCACTGTGCTGCCAGGCGAGGTCCTGCGCGTGGCGAAGCACCGCCGCGGCGCGCATCGTGCCGGCGCGGTTGCACTCGTCGAAGCGCACGGAGCGACCCTCGTCGCGATAGCGGGCGTGCTCGGGGAGGCGCGCCTCGTCAGGGGTGAGGCCGGGGGTTAGTCGTTCGTTGACGCTCATCCGGCCGCTAGCCGCCCGAGGGTTTCAAGCGTGATGAAGCGCGTCTTCTCTCGTGGGGCGCGCACGATGCTGAGGCGTGCGGCAACGATCGCGGCGGTATCAAATGCCACCACGCCGATGGCGATGCGCGCACTGCTCCCAGCGGCGCGGATTCGGGCATCTTCAAGTTCGGCGAGAAGGCTGGCGTCGATGCCGCGGGCGCCCCACTTGCAGTCCCAGAGCTCTGGGATCGGGCCAGCCTCGACGGTCACGTCAAACGGGTGCGGATCGGCGGAGACGCCTTCAATCGCGAAGCGGCGTTCGCGCCGCACTAGCCGATCGGCATCATTCGCAAGCACTGGGCGTCGGCGCAGCATCTCTGCGGTGGTGGCCTCCACAACTGCCCCGCGGTACTGCGCGTTAGAGGCGTGTGCCTTTCCCCCGATTGCGAGTGCGCCAACGACCAGCGGATCGGTGGTGGTGCGATGTGATGGGAGAGCGGCGAAGAGTGCAACTGCCTCTGCTGTCGTTGGTTCAGGATCGTTCATCACCGCTCGTGCAATCAGGCGCTCAGCGGGTGTGGCGTTTGCAATCGCTACGGCGAGTGGGCGAAGGATCGGGTCAGCTTGGATCCCGGAGTACACAACGGCGCGTCCGTCACGCGGCGCATCGCTAAACGAGATCCCCGCCGGGATTCGCGCGGCAACCGTCGTACCGCTGCTTTGCGGCACAACATCTTTCGGCAGGCTTGCTGGATTCAGCGTTGCGGCCAGGAGCGTTAGTGCAAGGCGCGGCTGCATCCCGATCCAATCAATGGCGCGATGTGGATCGCTCGCAGCGATCACGCGCTCGATGCTTGCAGCAAGTGACGCAAGTGCCTTCGTCGCAGCATCTGGGAGCGCCCGGTCACCGATTGCGGTAATCGCTCGGTTTAGCTCCTCTTCGCCGAGAGTTGAAACCACATTGGTGTGATCAAGTGCATCGGTGACCTCTTCGCCAAGTGTCACCAAGCGCGCGAATAGCTCTCGCTGGTGTGTGAGTGCGGTGCCGCTCATAGCGTTGGCCAGCTCAGCGCAGCGGCGTCGAGAAGCAGCTCTGGGTTTCCATTGCGGCGTAATGCGCTTAGGGTCTTGTCGATGGCGCGCAGTGCCTCTCCCCACGTTGCAGGTGGAAGCCGATGTGCAACGGCCTCAATCTCCGCGCGATCTTCAGGGAAAGCGATCTGGTCAACCGCGCCGGTGCTTACAAGTGCGAGATCGCGTGCAACGCCGCGCCAGAGGCGCAGGAGTTCTCTTACAGCGGCACGTCGTTCTGCCGGCGTTGGTTTGGCGCTGCGCTTAACTGGACTCTTCTTCTTCGGCTCGGCATCAATATCTGTCGCATCATCACCACTGTCATCGCTTTCGGCACTGTCGGTCGCGTCGCTGTCATCGGCACCGGCAACGAGAATGGCGCGCGCGTCAGCGACGAGCGCTCCAAGCTGTCCAAGTCGTGCATGCGGTTGTGTTGCGGCAAAGTCAAGAATTTGTCGGCGGATCTGCGCGTGTGCGCGGGCGGCATCGCCGGTTGCCTCGGCATCGATAAGTGGCCCGGGCCGACCCGATGACATGCGCAGAAGGCGCACGGCGGTGGGTGCGTCGACACCGAGGCGTTCACCGAGAAGCTCGCTTGCTTGCTTCGCGTCGGGAAGGCCGAGACGAATCACCGCGCAGCGGCTGCGAATGGTTGGCATGAGTCGTGAGTCTTCAGCGGCCGCCAAGATCACGTGGGTGCGGGATGGTGGCTCTTCGAGGGTCTTGAGGAGCGCGTTCTGTGCTGCCTCGTTCATCTTGTCGGCGCGCTCGATGAGCGCGATGCGGCGGCCACCCTCTACGGAGAAGAGAGCGAGGCCAGCGGCGAGAGCGCGGATCGGGTCGATGCCGATCTCGTCCGCAGCTCCGGTCGGAGAGATCACGACCAAGTCGGTGTGACTTCCTGAGGCGATCAGGCGGCACGAGCGACAGGCTCCACAGGGCCCACCGTCGACTGGCGCACCGCACATGAGCGTTGCGACGGCGTCACGGGCAAGCGTTCCCGCACCAGCGCCACGCGGCCCAACAATGAGCAGGGCGTGCGGTGGTGCGTCGGCGAGCAGCGCGGCGAGATGCGTCGCGGCGGCGTCGTGACCACGGGTTACGAAGCGTGCGGGGCGACGCGCAGGGTGAGCGACGTCAGGCGGCGTTGAGACCGCCCGCGCCATCTCGTTAGGCTCCCTTGCTCCCCTTAGCCTTCGGCCGCGTGGTGCTCTTCTTTACGAGGGCAACCTTTGCGGCGGGCTTGGCGGCACCGCGTGCTGCAGGCTTTGCTGCTGGCTTGGCGGCAGGCTTCGCAGCACCCTTCGGCGCCGGTCGACCGCCACGCGAACGACCCTTGCCGCTTGCTGGTGCCTCCTTGCCGTTGAATGCCGCCGACTCGCTCGCCGATCGACCGGTTGCCTGCAGTTGGGACTGCAAGAGCGCGGCTACATCTGGTGAGACGTCGCTAATACCGTCATCGGCGTCATTAAAGCTTGCGCTTGAGCGAATCGTGTCGTCCTTGTGCGAACGTGCGACCTCATCGGCGATGCGCGATGGGCCGGAGCCGAGCTGCTGGCGTGCAGCGCGCACTGGTCCACGACCCGTTGCGCTACGTCGCTCAGTGGCGAGGTATTCAGGAACGCCGCCTGGCGCACCATCATCGGCGTCGTCAAGCGTCATGGTCTCAATGCCGTCGAGTGAATCGCCACCGACTCCACCACGTCCGCGACGACCGCGACCACCGCGACGACGACGACGACGTGGGCCGTCCTCACCGAACGCAGCAGCGCCTTCGTGGCTGTGAGGCGATGGCTCTGCCCCTGCGGCGAGATCGTCTGGACCGAGGTCATCAAGGGTGAGGGTCTCAATGGAGTCAGCATCAAGAATCGTATCGCCAACGCGAATTGTCGACGAGCGGCGCACCGGTGCTCCAGTGCGTGGCGCTGCAGGACGTGCGGTGCGTCCGCCGCGAACTCGTTCGCGCTCAGGCGCTGCGCCAACGCGACGTGGTCGTGCTGGTGCTTCGGACTGCTTGTCGGGAACCTCTGTCATGGAGAGATCCTCTTCACCTTCGGCGGCGACACGGCGACCGCTGCGGGCGCCGGCCTCCACCTTGGCGATGTTGGTGATCTCAATAAACTGGTCAGCAACTTCAACAAGATCGCTGCTGGTGTTGGCGCGGAAGCTTACGACTTCAACGCGAACGCCCATGTCTTGTACCGCGCGAATTGCTGGGGCAAAGTCGCCGTCGCCTGAAATCACGACTGCGATGTCGAGCTTTGGCGCAAGGCGCACAAGGTCGACGACAAGTTCGATGTCAAGGTTCGCCTTGAAGCGGCCATCGCCGTACTTGCGAACATCCTTGCTCACAACCTTGTAGTTGTTGCGC
>RGBZ01000007.1 GCA_009919365.1 bacterium | reverse complement strand
ACGTCGGCTCCAGCAGCTCTCCATCGAACTCGGCACCGAGGTCCTCAGCCCCAGCGGTCGCGGCGTCGTGCAACTCCGCCTCAAGGATCACCGGACGCGCACCACAGCTGGTTGCGAGACGCTCAACGAGTGCGGCCGCGCCGCCACCATTGACGCCTGGAACAATCACCCATGGTCGCCCAAGGAAGAGATTGGCGTCTGCCGCAGCGAAACCGGTCTCGTGGCTCCCCGCCATCGGATGGCCACCACAGAAACGAATGTTCCGCGCCGCCGCCTCCTTCGCGATCCACACCTTCGTTGAGGCAACGTCAGTCACCACAGCACCATCGGCGAGGCGGCCAGAGCGGCGGCAGATCACCAGCTCATCGAGAATCGCCGTCATGGCGATGGGTGGCGCACAGAGGATGACCAGCGCTGCGCCATCGACCGTCTCGGCAATTGAACGCCCAACGGTGTCGATGACGCCGGCGGCTAGGGCCTCACGTGGCCCAGTCTGTGATGGGGTCCATGCGGCAATCTCTAGGCCGCTCTCATCGAGTGGGCCAACAGAGGCAGGATCTTCGCGGAGTGCTCGCGCAATGGAGCCGCCGATCAGGCCGAGGCCGAGCAGCGCTACCTTCACGGGCGGTCAGCCAACAGTGGCGATGGCGTCGAGTGCGCGAATAACGGCGCGGATGCCGCCCTCAAAGTTGCCGAGATCCATCGACTCGTTTGGTGCATGGGCGTTGTCGTCGGGTGGCGTGAAGCCAAGTAGGACAACGGGCAGGCCAAGCTCCTTCTGGAAGAGCGCAGCGATCGGAATGGAGCCACCTTCGCGGATGTAGAGCGGTGAGACACCGAAGGTCGCCTCAAGGGCCCCAGCGGCGGCGTTGAGGTACGGATCGCCAAGCGGCGTAAGGAAGGCGTCACCATTGCCGAGGTTCTGCACCTCGACCTGCAGCCCGGCAGGAGCGGCAGCACGCAGCGCCGCCTCAAGTTGTCGGCTGATCTTTTCAGGATCTTGCGCGGTGACCCCGATCCCAGCGAGATAGCCAGTCTCGTCAAACGGCAGGGCAGCGAATGCGGCCCTGTCTGCAGGTGTGAGCGCAACGACATCGTCGTAGAAGCCAGGGACGGTGATGTGACCGTTCTCGTCATGCAGCGAAGCAATCATGGAAGCGAGGGCATTGGCGGGATTAACCACGGAGCCGCCATAACTCCCCGAGTGCAGATCAACATCCGAGGCCCGCACGTCAACCTGGATATAGGTGATGCCACGGAGCCCAACCGTCAGGGCGGGTCGATTGCCATCGAAGAATCCGGAATCACTAATGATCACGGCGTCACCGCTGCAGCGCTCTGGGTTCGCCGCCATCCACGACTCAAGGTTTACAGAGCTGGACTCCTCTTCACCTTCAAACACGTACTTCACGTTCACGGGCAAGGTGCCGCGGGTAGTCACGAGTGCTTCAAGTGCGCTGAGGTGAATCACGATCTGGCCCTTGTCGTCGGCAGAGCCGCGACCGAGCATGCGCCCGTCGCGAACGATCGGCTCAAATGGGCTGGTCTTCCATAGGTCGAGCGGGTCTCCGGGCTGCACGTCGTAGTGCCCGTAGATCACCACGGTCGGCAGCGAACTGTTGACGATCTTTTCGGCAACAACGATCGGATGGCCGCCCGTCTCACTCACCTCCACCCGCTCTGCACCGATGCGGCGGAGCTCAGCGGCCAGCCACTCTGCGGCGGCCCGGCAATCTGCGGCGCTCTCCGGGAGGGCAGAGACGCTCGGAATTCGCAGGAACTCCGCATACTTCGCCATCCGCGTCGTGGCCGTTGCCACCAGGTGCGCCTCTTCCGGCCCTTCTAGCCCCTTCCAGGCGAGTGTTGGGGCGTACGCCATTAGGCTGGCTGCCCCGCCGCCGCGCCCCCAGGGCCTGGCTTTGCCGCTGGCTCACTCTTTGGCTCGGACTTCGCAACTGGAATGGAAACCCCTGCAGCCCGCAGTCGATCGAGAAGGCCAGCATATGCTGCCGGCTTCGCAGGGAGGTCGGCGAAGAGCGTCTCGAAGGCTTCGCCCTCAACCGTCTCTTCCGCGATGAGCTTCGCCGCCAGTGCGTCGAGGCGATCGCGATGCTTCGTCAGCACTTCGCGCGCACGCTCGGCACCGCGGTCGATGATTGCCCGAACCTCTTCGTCAATCTGCTTGGCAACGGCCTCGGAGTAGTTCTTCTGCTCCGACATCTCGCGGCCCAGTCCGTCGCCTTCTCAATGTCGTTCGAAGCGCCCGTTGTTGTGTCCCCAAAGACCATCTGCTCGGCAACGTTGCCACCAAGCATCGCAGCGATCTTGTCCTCAAATTCACTCTTGCTCTGCAGGTAGCGGTCTTCGGTCGGCAGATTCATCGTGTAGCCGAGTGCCATACCTCGGCTGATCACCGTCACCTTGCTCACCGGATCACACTTCTCGAGGATGCGACCGACCACCGCGTGACCACCTTCGTGGTAGGCAATGATCTGCTTCTCCGCATCGGTAATCAGGCGACTCTTTCGCTGAGGGCCAGCCATCACGCGATCAAGCGCTTCGGCAAACTCGTCCATGCCAATCGTGCGCTTGCTGCGGCGTGCGGCGAGGATCGCGGCCTCGTTCATGAGGTTCGCCAAGTCAGCTCCCGAGAATCCCGGTGAGCGGCGCCCGATCTCTTCAAGGTTGACCGTCTTGTCGAGCGGCTTCCCCTTCACATGCACCTTCAGGATCGCAATGCGACCCTTTAGGTCTGGGCGATCAAGAATCACCTGCCGGTCAAAGCGTCCTGGGCGTAGTAGTGCAGGATCCAGCACATCTGGGCGGTTCGTTGCGGCAATGATGATCACGTTGGTTCCCGTCTCGAAGCCGTCCATCTCAACGAGGATCTGGTTGAGTGTCTGTTCGCGCTCGTCGTGCGAACCCCCAAGCCCAGCGCCACGCTGGCGGCCAACCGCATCAATCTCGTCAATGAACACGATGCAGGGCGAGTTGCGCTTCGCCTGATCAAAGAGATCACGCACGCGTGAAGCGCCGACCCCAACGAACATCTCGACAAATTCGGAGCCAGAGATGCTGAAGAACGGCACACCTGCTTCGCCAGCAACGGCGCGTGCGAGGAGCGTCTTCCCTGTGCCCGGCGAACCAATCAGAAGGACACCCTTCGGGATCTTTGCGCCGAGCGCCTCAAAGCGCTCTGGGAATTTCAGAAACTCCACAACCTCTTCTAGCTCGACCTTCGCCTCTTCCACGCCTGCAACGTCGGCAAAGGTGACGGGGGTCTTGTTTGCAATGAACATCTTCGCCTTGCTCTTGCCAAAGCTCATCGCCTGGTTGTTCTGACCCTGTGCGCCGCGCATCATGAAGACGAAGAGGCCGCCAATGAGGAGGACCGGCAGAAGGGCGCTGATGAGCAGGCTGAGGAGCTGGCCGGAATCGTCGGGCTTCTTCGCGCCGAAGGTCACGCTGTCAGGGTTGCGACCACCAGCAGTAGCGGCGGCACGCACATCGTTATAGACGTCGGTGAGCTGTGTGGGGACCTGCACCTCGTACGTATCAGGTGGGGTGCCGGTCTTGGTGACGGTCAGGATCTGCTCTTGCTGCACAACCGAGGCGACGCTCCCGCCTCGAACTTCGGCCAGGAATGCCGAATAGTCCTTTGTTGGCGCTGAGACAGGGGTAAGGAGCACGCTGCCAAGGAGCACGACGGTGCCCAATAGAAGGATCAGCATGACTGCACCATTTCGCAGAGCCTTCGGAATCATTAGGTTCCCTCCGTTCTCCGTCTTCCCCAAAGGTGCATGGTAGCGAGGGCAGGAATCGAACCTGCTACCAAGGGCTTATGAATCCCCTGCTCTACCGGTGAGCTACCCCGCCGTGCCTCTGTATAGGATACCGAACGGCGCTCCCCCACGCACCACGAGGCTGGAGCCCACCCAAGTGGCGATCCGCTAGGCTCCGTTGGTGTTGAGAATCCTTATCCTCTGCCACGGCAACATCTGCCGATCCCCACTCGCTGAGGTCCTGATCGATGCAGCGATCGGCGCCGACCCGCTCCTCGCTGGGCGCGTGGTGGTCTCAAGCGCTGGCACCTCCGACGAGCACGCCGGCGAAGGGATGCATGAGAACAGCGCCGCCATCTTGAACGCGCGAGGTCTGCGAAGCGCTCACCAAGCACGCCACTTCACGCCAGCCCTCGCTACGACCCTCGATCTGGTGCTCGCTGCAGATCAGGCAAACCTGCGAAACGGGCGCGCGATCATCCGCATGGCAGAGAGGCAGCCAAAGATTTGCCTCCTTCGCGACTTTGATCCAGCCGCCGTTGGGCGCGATCTCGACGACCCGTGGGGGTATCCACTGGGAGCATACGAACGTGTCGCCGCCGAGATTACGGCTGCGATCCCTGACCTACTCGCGGAGCTCCGCGAGCGGCTCTAGCGCTACTTGAACGAGAGGATCGCGTCCACAAGCACGCGATCGAACGCATCAGCGTCAACGCCAACGGCCACATCAACGTCAGGGGTGCGTCCGCGCTGCTTCAAGCGATCACCATACCAGTCGGTGATCGTTCGGCCACGTGCAAGGTCACCGAGTTCAACGTCAACGGCGGCATGTACGAGCGCCAGCAGGTTTGGCACCGCGAGGTGCGCCACAGCAACGGCATCATGAACTGCGGATGCAGGCCAGTCGTACCGATCCTTGTGGAAGATCGCGTAGAAGCGCAACAGGTCAGCGAAGATCTTTGCTGGCAGCGTTCCCGCAGCATCCAGTCGCTTCATCGCCGCTTCTCCCGTGAGAGCCCGGTGCGTTGCGTCGAGGCAGACCATGGTGATCGGGATCCCTGCAGCGAACACAATCGCCGCAGCATCTGGATCAACGTACGAATTGAACTCCGCCGATGCCGTCACATTCCCCTCGGCGATCGCGCCACCCATCCAGCAGATGTGGGCGATCTTTGATTTCAGTTCCGGGTGGTCTCGCAGCAGAATCGCAATGTTCGTCAGTGGGCCAAGAGGCACGAGGGTCACTGGCTCAGTTGACTCGCGAAGGAGTGTCGCAATCAGGTCGACGGCGCCTGCGGCGTGTTCAAGCCCGGTTGGCTCCGGCAGCTCTGCCCCATCGAGCCCCGAGTCGCCGTGCACGTATGGCGCTACCCAAAGTGGTCGGACCAGCGGCACATCAGCGCCGGCGGCAACCCGAACCTCGTTGGCGCCAAGCAGCGCCAACGTGCGGCGAAGGTTCTCGTAGGTCTTTGGCAGTGAGGCGTTACCCGCAACGGCGGTGACGCCAAGCACCTTCAGCTCTGGGCGAGCGAACGCAACGGCGAGCGCCATCGCATCGTCGTGACCTGGGTCGCAGTCAATGATGATTGGCAGGGGCTTGGCAACGGTGCCGAGCGGTGCACGGCGCGGAGACGGCGGGAAGGGCGTCGAGAGCGGGAGCGGATTCGGCTTCAGGTCGCTCATGGAAGCTTCGCGTAGATGTCAACCATGATGTCAGCGAAACGCTGGCTATCAATGGTGAGCCCCACGTCGCAGTTTGGCTCCAGCTTGTCGCGCTTGAGGCGGTACGGATTCGCATCGCCAATCGTGCGACCGCGCGCTGGCCCCTGGGTTGCGTCCACAGCCACGTGATAGCGCGCTACGCCAATGAGATCGGGAATGGCGAAGTGCAAGACGGCGACGGCGTCATGGATCGCCATCTTCTCGCCCTGACCCCAAGCGGCGGAGCGATCAAACGAGAACTTCAGCAGCTCCGCTGCAACCTTGGCCGAGGCGCCAGGGAGCGCCGTCAAACGATCAAGGATGGTTCGGTCGAGGGTTGCATGATGCGTTACATCGAGGCCAATCATCGTGATCGGCAGGCCGCTGTTGAAGACGATCTCGGCCGCGGTTGGATCAGCATAGATGTTGAACTCCGCCGACGCAGAGGAGTTCCCCTCGCCTACCGAACCACCCATCAGGCAGATGTGCGAGATCTTTGGCGCCAAGTGCGGGTATGAACGAATGAGCAGGGCAATGTTGGTGAGTGGGCCCACTGGGGCAATCGCAACCGGCTCTGGTGAAGCGGCCAAGATGCGCGCCATCAGGGCAACGGCACCCTCTGATTCAGCGGTGCGCGGCGCCTTCGGCAGCTTGGTGTTGCCAAGGCCACCTTCGCCGTGCACCTCAGTGGCGCGCTCGAGTGGACCAGCAAGCGGTCCGACCGCACCCTCGGCAACCGGCACGCCATCTGCGCCGTACAGGTGCAGCAGTCGCAGGGCATTCTCGGTGCAGTGGTGCACATCGGCATTGCCGCCCACGCTTGTCACCGCGAGAAGGTTGATCTCGGGTCGCACAACCGCGCACGCAATTGCTAACGCGTCATCAAGCCCTGGATCACTATCGATGATCAGCGGCAACGGCTTGGCGACGGTGCCAAAGGGTGCCGTGCGTGGCGTAAGTGCGGCGTGATGGAAGGTCGGCCAGCCAAGCACCGACGGGTTACTCACAGGGACAGCGTCCTAACCCTGATCGTATGGACGGCCAGCCGATGCTGGTGCGCGCACTCGACCGATGAGGCCGGCCACCACGATGATCGTGACGATGTACGGCATCGAGAGCAGGATCTGCGGTGGAAGCGACACGCCAAGCCCGGAGAGGAGCGTCGTTGCTGCACTTGTCATACCGAAAATCAGAGCCGCACCGAATGCATAGACGGGATTCCACGCACCGAAGATGACGGCGGCAAGCGCAATGAAGCCCTTGCCGGCGCTCGTATTGACGCCGAAGCCACCTGTTCCGCTCAGTGCGATGTAGCTACCAGCGAATCCGGCCAACAGACCAGCGATGATCATTGCGCGGTAGCGCAGTTTAACCACGTCGATCCCTACCGTCCCGGCTGCACTCGGCTGCTCACCTGCCGCCCGAAGGCGCAGCCCCCAACGAGTGCGGTAGATCATGTAGGTGAAGAAGAGCACGAGTCCCACCGCTAAGTAAAAGTAGGGGCTCAGCGAGAAGAGGATCGGCCCGAGAACCGGAATGTCTGAGAGGAACGGGATCTGAATCGGCGTGATGCCGATCGGCCGGTTGAACTCGCTGTACGGCTGAAGAATACGCAGGTACGCAAACGTGGTCACGCCAAGCGCGCCGATGTTGATGACTGTGCCAGCGATGATCTGGTCAACCTTGTAGCGGATGCCGAGCCAGGCGAGGAAGAGGCTGACCAGCGCACCAAAGATCGCGCCCGCCACGGGCCCTGCGATGGCGATACCAGTGATGCTCGAGGCGACCGAGCCGATCATGGCGCCGAAGAGGAGTTTCCCCTCAACGGCAATGTTGAGGAACCCGCTGCGCTCCGCAATGATTCCGGCAAGTGCGCCGATTCCGACGGGGACGGTGTACAGCAGCGTGCTGGTGAAGAAGACGGTCAGATTCGCGGTCGTGCCATCAAGGAGGCGCGCCAGAAGGGCAAAGACCAAGACGGGCGATACGAGGCCGATCGCAAGGCGCCACCTGAATGCGGCGCCGCGCACAAGCTGCAACGCAGCCATCGCGCCAAAACCAGCCGTGACAGCGGCCCAGAGGAGAACTACTGGCACTGAGAACGAGATGTCTGTGCCGCCGACCTTGTCTACCCAGAATGCGAACTTCCCCTCAACTCCCGCCGAGCCAGATGTAATGGCAAGGGAGAGCAGTGTGAAGAGCGCAAAGAGCCCCGCCCGAACCCGTGAGGCGATGAGCTGCTGCTGCGCATCCGCACCCTCGCCGACAGAGCCTGCACGCGTTACTGGGGCAGACGTGATGGTCTTTGCGGGCGCCGCTGCAACCGGCTTCTTCTTCTTGTTCACGCTGCCTCCCTGCGTACTCATTTGGCCACCGAACGTGTGCGTCGACGGAACGGGTTCTTCAAGATGCCGAGCGTCAGCTCAGGGGCTGCGATGAAGGCGATGACGAGCGCCTGAATGAAGAGAAGCATCTCGATCGGAATCCCTGTTTGTACCTGCATCAGGCTACCGCCGTGCTGCAGGAGTCCAAACACGAGCGCGGTCGCAACAACGCCGCTCGGGCGCGTTCCGCCTACCAGGGCGATAGCGATCGCAGTAAAGCCAACGCTCCCAGCGATGCCAGGCGAGAGCTGCTTGATCGTGCCGACGGCCACCAGCGCACCACCAAGGCCGGAGATTGCCCCAGAGATCAGCATGGCGGTGATGATTGAGGTGCCCGCGCCAATGCCAGCATATTTCGCCGCAGCAAGGTTTAGGCCGGCTGCACGGAGCTCAAATCCACGAGTGGACCTGAACAAGAACCAGCTAACCGCTACGGCGGTTAGCAACGCGATGATGATGCTGATGTCCATCCGCAGAGCCGCGATCGGCAAGATACCTGGTAGGTCGACAAATTGGCTGAGTTCCTTCGACACTGGCTGAATGCGAGGTGGCTTCTGGATGAACTCAAAGTTTGAGACGAGGAAGAAGACGAACTGTCCGGCAATAAAGTTGAGCATGATCGTCGTGATCACCTCGCTCGCGCCGACGCGAGCCTTCAGATAGCCAGGTAGAAATGCCCAGGCTGCTCCGCCAATAACTCCGAAGATCATCACGAGGAGGATGGCAATCGGCGCTGGTGTAACGCCCGCGCCAAACACGAGGGCGGCGATGGTGCCGCCAACGGCACCCATGGTGTACTGCCCAGCGCCACCAATGTTGAAGATGCCAGTGCGGAACGCCACTGAAACGCCAAGCCCCACGAAGATCAGCGGCACTGAGGCGACAACACTTTCAACTAGCGGTCGAAGAGCTCGCGCCCAAAGCTTAATGTCGCCGTTCGAGGCGAGTGCCTTGCCGATGTTCTCTGGGTCACCGAACGCTCCACGGAAGAGCGCGCTGTAGGCGGTCGCCGCTCGGCCAATGCCGAGGCTCAGCGCTCCAATAGGATCTTTGAGTAGGCCGCCGAGTACTTCAATGTCGGTGAAGATGATGAAGAGCGCACCGACGAGTAGTGCTACGGAGATCGACAGCGCTGGTACGCGGATCTTTGATCCGAACTTCTTCAAACCGTTCACTTGGTAATACCTCCCATGAGAAGGCCGACCCGCTCACGCGTCGCCTCCTTGGCATCCAGAATGCCCACGATCCGACCCTCGTACATGACGGCGACACGATCGCCGAGTGCCAAGACTTCGTCTAGCTCTGTACTCACAATGAGTACTGCAGCACCGGCATCGCGCTGCTCAACAATGCGGCGGTGAATGTATTCGATCGAACCGACATCTAGGCCGCGGGTTGGCTGTGCGGCGATCACCAGCCGAACATTGCGGCTGAACTCACGCGCCACGATCACCTTCTGCTGGTTGCCACCGGAAAGTGAGCCGATATCGGTGTTGATCGATGGGGTGCGAACGTCAAAGTCCTTCACCGCCTGCTCCGTTGCCGCCGCGATTGCCTTGCGGTTCAGCAGGCCGTTCTTGCTGTACTGCGGAAGGTGGTACGTGTTCAAGATGTAGTTCTCCGCGATCGTCATCCCCTTGACCATGCCGTCACGATTTCGATCCTCTGGGATATGCGCAACCCCTGCCATCGCGATCTCGCGTGGTGAGCCTGCGTGCAGCGGCTTCTTCTCAAGGATCACGGTGCCTGAGTCAACGAGTCGCAGGCCAGTCAGGGCCTCTACAAGTTCTGTTTGGCCGTTCCCCTGCACTCCGGCAACGGCAAGGATTTCGCCGCTTCGGACTTCGAAGGTGGCGTTGTTCACGGCGAGCCCGCCCGCATCGTTGAGAACGTTCAGACCCTTCACCTGCAGGATTGGCTCGGCAACCTTGGACTTGGAGCGACTGACGGTCAGCTGCACCTCGCGCCCTACCATCATCTCAGCGAGCTTGGCTGCGGTTGCCTTCTTCGGCGTGGTCTCCCCTGCGACCGCGCCGCGGCGCAGCACGGTGATCTTGTCGGCAACGGCGATGACCTCGTTCAACTTGTGCGTAATGAAGATCACGGATGTGCCGCCCTTGGCGAGACCGCGGATGATTTCGAAGAGCTCCTCTGTCTCCTGGGGGGTGAGAACTGCAGATGGCTCGTCGAGCACGAGAATGTCACTCTTGCGATAGAGCGCCTTCAGGATCTCCACGCGCTGGCGAACGCCGACGGGGAGTGATTCAATCTTGGCATCGGGGTCAACATGAAGGCCGTGCTTCTTTGAGAGCTCCACAACCTGCGCGCGTGCAGTGGCTCGATCAAAGGTGCCGAGTGGCCCCTTGGTTGGCTCGTTTCCCAGCACGACGGATTCAGTGACGTCGAACACCGGAACGAGCATGAAGTGCTGGTGCACCATGCCGATGCCGGCATCAATGGCCTGGGCAGGATCGCGGAAGATGCGCTCCTTGCCGTCGATAAGAATTTTGCCAGAGTCAGGTCGATAGAGACCCGACAGGATGTTCATGAGGGTGGTCTTTCCTGCACCGTTCTCACCGAGAAGGCCGAGGACCTCACCCTTGTCAACGGAGATAGAGATACGGTCGTTAGCGAGAACGCCAGGGAACTGCTTGGTGATCTTTTGCAGTTCAAGCCTCATGCGACGCGTTCCCTCCCTACTCTGCCGCTTCCTTCCGAGGAGAACTCTTCCGCCCGGATGCCGAAGCACCCGGGCGGAGAGTGACTACTTCATCGCCGAAGCGATGGAGTCGTACTTACTTCTTTGCCCAATCAAGGACAACTACCGAGCCGTCCATGATCGCTGCCTTAAGGGCATCGACCTCTGCCTTGAGCTCAGCGGTTACGAGCGTGCCGAAGGTTGCGGTCCAAGCCGACTCAGTGCGATCAAGCGTGGCGATCTGAACGCCACCGTTCTTGAGCGTACCGATGTAGTTGGTGCCACCCTTCTTGCCGCCGAAGTTGTCGTTCACTGCCGTGATCACTGCAGCACCGATGTTCTTCTGTGCTGAGGTCAGGAGCGTTCCACAATACTCAGGAAGGCTGACGCACTGGTCAAGGTCCACACCGACTGAGTACTTGCCTGCATCAAGCATTGCCTGATACGTGCCGTTACCCGTGGTGCCCGCGACTGCGTGCACAACGTCAGCGTTCTGGCCCATGAAGGCCTCAGCGGTCGTCTTACCGAAGTCCACGTCGTTGAACGGCGCGGTGCTTGGGTTGAACGTACCGGCCTTGGCGACTGGATCCCAGCCCAAGACATCGGTAGCAACGCCCTTCTTGTCAGCGTAGTACTTGGCGCCGGCGACCCAGCCATCCATGAACTTCGTGACGCCTGGGTACGGTGCTCCACCGTAGGTTGCGATGACGTGGGTCTTCGAGATGCCAGCTGCCAAGTAGGCGGCGAGCATTGAAGCCTCGTCGATCTGGAAGTCGATACCGGTGAAGTTCGCCGGAATCGTGCCATCCTCGAGCGTCCAGGTAGCGTCTACCCAACCGAATGCAATGTCTGCATTGGCTGCGTCAACGGCGGCTGCCTGCAGGGCGGTGCCCTGGTTGTAGCCGACGGCGATCACGGTATTGCAGCCCTGGTCCGAGAACGGTGAGGAGCGCGAACATTCGCGTCTTCATCTGTATGTAGCCCTCCGCTAATTTCCTTTGCTCAGTCGCCAACGGCGCGAGCGGGCCAGCCAAACGCTGACCGTGGCGGCATTGTGCCTTATTCCGGCGCGATATGCGCACGGATTGCAATTTGGTAGCGGGGTGAGTCTACGGCTCTGTTACAGACCCCGGTGGGCCAGCCACCTCTCCAGAGCGTTCCTGAGACGGTCTTTGGTTCCCTGCTCAACGAACGAGAAGTCATAGCCGGCTCGCGCAAGGGCAAACAGGTCAGAAACAGGGAGCCCAAGCCGACGATGGACGTGGAGATACTCCTCGGAGAGGGTGACGTCGCTCACCACCAGGTCGTCGGTGTTGAGGGTGACCGGCACGCCGCGCCGGCGCAACTCGGCGATTGGGAAATCGCCGTACCCGGGGACGATTGCGGCCTGAGTGTTGCTGGTTGGGCAGAGGTCGAGCGAGACGTTGCGGGCCGCGAGCTCGGCGCACAGTGATGGGTCATCAACGGCGACGCCGCCATGGGCGATGCGCGCGGGCTGCACCTCGAGTGCGCGACGCACCTGCGCAGCCCCGCCCCACTCCCCCGCATGAAGGGTGATCGCGAGCCCACCGCTGCGCGCGATGTCGAATGACTCTTTGAATGTGAGCGGGTCCGGAAATGCCGCCTCGCGGCCGGCGAGATCAAACGCCACAACGCCAAGATCCTGGGCGGCAACGGCGGCACGTGCCAGGTTGCAATTCTCTTCTAGCGAGTGTGAGCGAAGCGCCGTAATGATCAAGCGCACCTCAATCCCAGTTGCGGCAGCTGCTCGGCGCGCCCCCGCCGCAACAGCGGCGATCACCTGCGACTGCGTGAGTCCCTTTGCGGTGTGGAGGTGTGGCCCCCAACGCACCTCAAGGTAGGCAACGTGCTCTGCAGCCTTCGAGCGCACCAACTGTTCGGCGGCACGATCAAGCGCTTCGGCATCTTGCAGCAGGGCAATCGGCAGGTCGAAGGCGCGCAGGAGGTCGGCCTGATCGGCGCAGCGCTCCGGGGCGACAAGGGCGGCACGCATCCCGGCCCAATCCCGCGGGGCATCGACGTTGCGCGTAGCGGCGAGCTCTAGCGCCAGGGCAGGATCTAGTGAGCCATCAAGATGGAGATGCAACTCTGGCTTGGGCATCTCGAAGAAGAGGCGACGAGCATCGTCGGCGCGTTGGAACTCCACGGAACCCCTCCCCTTGCGCTGTTCCACTGGCTGCGCACGAGCGTGCGCATCTTTGCGAGAGAGAGGATACTCCTCCGTATGACCTCATCACTACCCGTTGCGACAGATTCACGAGCGCTCGGAGCGTGGCTTCGCGATGCGACCCCAGTCGATCGAATTGGCATTGAGGAGCGTGTCGCCACCCTGAAGACGCGCTCGATCAAGAAGTCCTCGAAGGTGTGGGCGCTTCGCCTTGCGCTGAGCATGTGCGACATCACCACCCTTGAGGGGAAAGACACGCCTGGGAAGATCCGTCAGCTGGCGACGAAGGCGATGCGCCCGCTGCCGGGAGATGCCTCTATGCCATCGGTGGCGGCGCTCTGCTGCTATCCAGACCTTGTGGGCGTAGCGAAAGAGGCGCTTAAGGGGAGTAGCGTCAAAGTTGCCGCCGTTGCCACCGCCTTCCCGAGCGGCCGCTCGTGGATCGACCTAAAGATCGCCGAAACGAAGCACGCAGTTGCTGCGGGCGCTGACGAGATTGACATGGTGATCGACCGTGGTGCGTTTCTTGCCGGCGATTACGCCAAGGTCTGGGACGAAATCGTCGCAGTCAAAGAGGCCTGCGGCCCCGCGCACCTCAAGGTGATTCTCGAAACGGGCGAGCTCGGCACCTACGACGATGTGCGCCGCGCGTCGGCACTGGCGATTGCCGCCGGCGGCGATTTCATCAAGACATCAACGGGGAAGGTCACACCGGCGGCGACGCTACCGGTGACCCTCGTCATGCTTGAGACGATTCGCGAGCATTGGAACCGCACTGGCAAGGTCGTCGGGATGAAGCCTGCGGGTGGCATTCGCACGGCGAAAGAGGCGATCCAATATCTCGTGGTTGTTCATGAGACGCTCGGCCCAGATTGGCTCACCCCCGACCGCTTCCGCTTCGGCGCTTCAAGCCTGGTGAATGACCTGCTGATGCAGCTCGAAAAAGAGGTGACGGGCGCCTACGCCGATCCGGACGACTTCACCCTCGACTAGTGCCTACCGATTGACGCGCCTCGCAGGCGCGGGAGTTTCGGCTAGGAGCCGATCGGGTGCCAGACGGTCTTCATCTCGAGGAAGGCGGTAATGCCGTCGATCCGTTCGCCGCGCTCGCCATCGAAGACGTCGGCACGATCCTTCACCCCATGCGGGCGTCGTGCGACGCGGGCGACATGTTCGGCGGCACCCTGCTCCGCCTCAACAAGGAGCTCGTCTGGGCAGCCCCACAGGTCGTACCCATCAATGTCGGCATGACGCACCAGGTGCGGCAGGAGTTCGGCGCGGCGCGCAGTGATGATGTTGACGACGCCCGCCGGCACATCGCTCACGGCGAGCGTTTCAGCCAGGGTGACGGCGGGGAGTGGCGCCGATTCGCTCGCAAGGACAATTGCCACATTGCCACCCGCGAGGATGCCGCCGAGGCGTGAGACGAGGCCAAGAAGCGGCGAAGCCTCTGGTGCGATGGCGGCGATGACGCCGGTCGGCTCTGGCAGGGTGAAGACGAAGTGCGACGAGGCGACGGGATTGGTTCCACCCAGTACGGCCGAGAGCTTGTCGGGCCAGCCCGCATACCAGACCATGCGATCAATCGCGGCAGAGACCTCTGTGGCGGCGTCGGACTTTGAAGCACCGTGGTTGATCAGGTCATCGCGGAATTGCGCCGCGCGCCCCTCCATTAGTTCGGCAACGCGATAGAGAATCTGCCCGCGCACCATCGCGGTGCGGGCGGCCCAGGGCTCGGCGGCGATGCGCGCGACGCGAACCGCTTCACGCAAGTCTTTGCGCGAACCGCCGGCAATGTTGGCAACGCCACCCTTCGCGAGCTGAACCTCGCGGCTGCGACCGGATTCACTGCGCGGGAACGCGCCTCCGATGTAGAGCTTGGCAGTGCGGCGCACCTCAAGTCGATCGGTGCTCTCTGGCGGCTCAACCGTCAGCGGGAGGTTGAGCTTCTCGGTGCGCTTCGACTTCTTCCCCATGACTACGAGCTCCTCAGGTAGGCGTGTAGTCCCTGCATACCACCTTCGCGGCCGTAGCCCGACTCTTTGTAGCCACCGAACGGCGCGGTTGGATCGAAGCGATTGAAGGTGTTCGCCCAGACGACGCCCGCCTTCAAGGCGCTGGCAACCTGCAGGATGCGACTCCCCTTCTCTGTCCAGATGCCGGCGGAGAGTCCGTACGCGGTGTTGTTCGCCTTCTCGATTGCCTCAGCAACGGTGCGGAAGGTGATGGTGGCCAAGACCGGCCCGAAGATCTCTTCGCGAGCGATACGGTGGCTCTGCGCCACGTTGGTGAAGAGCGTTGGGCGGAAGAACCAGCCGCGCGTTGGCAGGTCGCAGGCGGGCTGCCAGATTTGCGCACCTTCGGCTACGCCGCTCGCAACGAGCTCACCGATGCTCTCCATCTGCGCCTTGGAGTTGATCGCGCCGATGTCGGTGTTCTTATCCATCGGGTCGCCGATGCGCAGCATTGACATGCGATCACGGAGACGGGCGAGGAACTCATCTGCGATGGACTCCTGCACCAGGAGGCGACTCCCGGCGCAGCAAACTTCGCCCTGGTTGAAGAAGATGCCATTGACAACACCTTCGACGGCCTGGTCCAGCGCAGCGTCTTCGAAGACGATGTTGGCCGCTTTCCCGCCGAGCTCAAGGGTGAGGCCCTTCCCCTGCCCGGCGATCCCCTTGGCGATCGTGACGCCGACCGAGGTGCTGCCAGTAAAGGCGACCTTGGCGACGCGCGGGTCGGTGACGATCGACATGCCGGTGCTGCCGGGGCCGGTAACGATATTGACGACGCCGTCTGGGAGTTCAGCTTGACGGCAAACATCGGCGAAGAGGAGCGCGGTGAGCGGCGTGGTTGAGGCGGGCTTCAGCACCACGGTGTTCCCTGCGGCGAGTGCTGGGGCGATCTTCCACGCCAGCATAAGGAGGGGGAAATTCCACGGGATCACCTGCCCCACGACGCCGTGCGCCTCTGGTCGGCGACCAGGGACGGCGTACTCGAGCTTGTCGGCCCAACCGGCGTAGTACCAGAAGTGTGCGGCGGCGAGCGGCACATCCACGTCACGCGACTCGCGGATCGGCTTCCCCGAGTCCATCGTTTCGGTGACGGCGAACTCGCGGCTGCGCTCTTGCAAGATGCGGCTAATTCGATAGAGGTACTTCGCGCGCTCACGTGGATGCAGTTTCGACCAGACCTTGCGGTAGGCGCGGTCAGCGGCCTGAATGGCGCGGTCAGCGTCGGCTGGGGTCCCCTTCGCGACCTCGGCGAGGGGTTCCTCGGTGGCTGGGTTGTAGGTGATCGTTACCTCGCCGCCTGATGGGGCGCGCTCCTTCCCGTCGATGAAGAGGCCGTAACGCTGGCGGATCGTGACGATTTCGCGGGACTCTGGGGCTGGGGCGTAGGCCCACGGGCTGTTGCCCGCAAGACCCGAGCTTGCTGGGGCCACGGTCGCGGCGGGGGCCGGGGTCGCCTCGACGGCGGCGCGCGCAGCAGATCGTCGCAGTGCGGCGCTCTTCGGAGTCTGATCGCTTGGCATTGGTGCATCCTAGCGCGCCGACCACTTCCAGCCACGCGGCGTATCACCTACCCTGCGAGCATGACAACCCGCGAGCCACAGGCGACCCCCCCGTTCACCCCGACGATGCTGATCGACGGCACGTCACGTGGTGCGATCGGTGGAGGCACCTTCACCCTGCGGCATCCCGCTAGCGGCGCCGCAATCGGCGAGATTCCACGCGCCACCCCCGCCGACGTTGATTCGGCCATTGGTGCGGCCAGACGGGCGTTTGACACTGGCGGCTGGCGCACCACCCTCCCCGCGGAACGTGCGCGACTACTTCTCGCCCTCGCCGACGCAGTTGAACGCGAGGCCGATCACTTTGCCGATCTTGAGGTGTGGCAAACGGGCACGGCCCGCAAGCTGCGACGTGATGGGGACCTCCCCGCCGTCGTTGATCACCTGCGGTACTTCGCCGGCATTCTGCGCGCCCCGGAGGGAATCGCCGCCGGTGAGTACACTGGCAACCACACCTCGATGATTCGACGCGAGCCCATCGGCGTGGCCGCGCTCATCGCGCCATGGAACTATCCGCTCGCCATGGCGGTCTGGCAGGCGGCACCTGCGCTTGCCGCGGGGAACACCGTGGTGATGAAGCCAGCCAGCGCCACACCCCTCGCAGCGTTACGACTCGCTGAGCTCGCTCGAGAGGTTGGCTTCCCTGCTGGCGTGGTAAATGTAGTTACCGGACCAGGTGCCGAGATTGGTGCGCAGTTCGCCGCAGATCCGCGCATCGACATCATCGCCCTCACTGGCGACAGCGCCACCGGTCGCGAACTGATGGCCGCCGGCGCGCCAACACTCAAGCGACTACATCTTGAGCTTGGCGGCAAGGCACCATTCGTGGTCTTTGCGGATGCCGATATCGAGGCCGCAGCGCGCGGCGCAGTAGCTGGTGCCTACGTGAATGGCGGGCAAGACTGCACAGCGGCGACGCGCCTCTATGCGCAGGCAGACATTTTTGATCGCCTCGTTGGCCGAATTGCTGAACTCACCGCCCAGGTGCGCGTTGGCGATCCGTTTAACCCGGCGACCGATCTTGGCTCTCTCATCTCGGGCACGCACCGTGATCGGGTAGCTGGCTTTGTCGACCGCGCTGTTGCTGCGGGGGCACGGATTGTGGTCGGTGGCAGTGCGCGTCCGAACGGTGTCCCAGCAGATGGTGCCTACTTCGCGCCAACACTCATCGTCGGCGCAAAGCAGTCAAGCGAGATCGTGCAGCAAGAGGTCTTCGGCCCGGTACTTGTCGCACTTCCATTCACCGACGAGGCTGAGGCGATTGCCCTGGCGAACGACACGCCGTATGGCCTCGCCTCCAGCTGCTGGACCGGCGACGTGGCGCGCGCACACCGCATGGCGGCTGCTCTGAATTTTGGCGCTGTGTTGATCAATGACC
>RGBZ01000060.1 GCA_009919365.1 bacterium | reverse complement strand
CCACCACGCCACCGCACCATCGTGCAGCTCGTAGGTGCCGCTCGCTGACGTGGCGGTGGCGTGGTGGGCAGCTGCGCCGGCGCGATCGGGGTAGGCGGTGGCGAAGCTCTCGCCGAGTTTTGGCAGCGGAACGCGGTCCTGCGGGCGTCGCGGACCAGCGAGTGACGGCACAACCTCACCAAGCTCGATATGCACGATTGCGTCGTAGAGCGGTTCGGCGCCAGGCGTGCGCCAGAGGCCCTGCGCCTTGGCGTACGTTTCAACGAGGGCGATGCTTTCGTTGCTGCGACCGGTCGTGCGCAAGTAGTCGAGGGTGATCTCATCGATGGGGAAGAGCGTGGTCGTTGCACCGAACTCTGGCGACATGTTCGCGATGGTGGCTCGGTCAGCCAGCGAGATCGTGGCCAGTCCGTCGCCGAACGCTTCAACGTATGCGCCAACGACGCCGTGCGCTCGAAGTCGCTCCGTGACGGTAAGAACGAGATCTGTAGCAGTGGTGCCAGCGGGGAGTCGCCCGGTGAGTCGCAGCCCCACAATCGTCGGGATTGGCGAGAAGAGGGGCTCGCCGAGAAGAACCGCCTCGGCCTCAATACCGCCAACGCCGAACCCGAGCACGCCAAGGCCCGAGATCATGGTGGTATGCGAGTCAGTGCCGACGCAGCTGTCGGGGAATGCGAGTAGCGCGCCGTCAACCTCTTCGACGCGCACCACGGTGGCGAGGTTCTCGAGGTTGACCTGATGCACGATGCCGGCTCCAGGCGGAACGACACGGAACTTGTCGAACGCACCCTGCGCCCAACGCAACAGCTGGTAGCGCTCCGTGTTGCGCTCGTACTCTATCGCCACATTCTGCTCAAGTGCTTCGCGCGTTGCCCAGCGGTCAACCTGCACCGAGTGATCGATCACGAGATCGGCGGGAACCTGTGGATTGATGCGATGCGGATCGATGCCGAGTTCGGTCGCGGCATTGCGGAGGGCGGCAAGGTCAACGACGGCGGGTACGCCAGTGAAGTCTTGCAACACCACGCGGGCAGGTGAGAAGGGGACCTCGCGCTCATCGCCAGTCGCCGACGCCGAGGCACCTGGCTTCCATGCGAGGTACGCGTGCAGATCCTCGGGCTGTACGAAGCCATCGCCAGAGCGTCGGGCGGCGCCCTCAATCAGGATCTTCAGGACGAGTGGGAGTTGGGCCCACGGGGTTACAGGTGTTGGAAGCAGCTCCAGGGCGATTCGATCAGGGAGACCTGCGCCGAGCGAGCGTCGCGCTGCAAAACTATCCCCCACAGGCCCTCCCTCTGTTCTGCGTGACCGCTCCTGCGGCGTCACGCGTGCGGCTAGGGTAGCGCCCTGCGCCTGAGCAGCGCACCACCGCTGCGGAGGCTACCATCGCTGTAACTGCGGGTTCGGTCCCGGCCGCCCGCCCATCGGTTAGGTGAGGGAGCAGCGCATGGGAGCGACACGTCGCAGCGCAATGTCGGCTGGAGGCCTCGTCATTCGAGGTGTTGGCGGACGACCTGAGATTGTGATTGGGCGTCGTCGCCGCGAGCGCGACGGCTTCGTCTGGTCGCTGCCAAAGGGGACCCCGGAAGAGGGGGAGACGCAAGAGCAGACGGCCCTTCGCGAGGTGCGCGAAGAGACCGGCCTTGAGGTGCAGATCCTCTCGTATTTTGATGCGATTCACTACTCGTTTACGCGCGGCGGGGAGCGCATTGACAAGACGGTGCACTATTACTTGATGGAGGCGATCGGCGGATCGTTCGATCAGTGGGATAAAGAATTTGACGAGGTGCGCTGGGTGCCCATGGATGAGGCGATTGCCCTCCTCGACTTCCAAACAGAGTGCGGCCTAGTTGAGCGCGCCTACGCAGCCCTCGCCAACTAGGCGATTCGTGCGGGCGGGTCGCTCCGCCACAAAAGAGCACGGCGACCCCCTATCCTGTGGGGAGATTGGCAGCCGCCGATCCACGAGAGAGCGAGAGGGGAGATGCCGATGCATCGGAGCCTAAAGATCCTTGCAGCCGCTCTCTTGACCGCCACCCTGCTCTCCGGCTGCAGCGTCTTTTCGGCTCGCACCATTCGCGTGGGAATCGTCGGAGAGCCTGCTGGATTAGAGCTCGCCTATACCGACGATGCGTCTGCCCTTGTTGGCTCCATGATTCATGCTGGCCTCTACCGCGCCGATGCTACCTTTGCGCCGTCCCCGGTGCTCGCCGATGGTGAAGCGTCAAGTGCAGCCGGCGGTACGAAGTGGCGCGTCACCCTGCGCTCTGGGCTTACCTTCCACGACGGGTCGCCCCTTACGGCGGACGATGTGAAGTTCACCTATGAACTAGCCGCGTCGACGCGCTGTCCGCTCGTCAGTGACATCTGCGCCATGGTCGGGAATCGCCTCGTCTCCGTGGAGGCGGGGGCAGACGGCGCACTCACCTTTACCTTGAAGGCACCATGGGCGCCCTGGCAGACGCGGGGACTTACGATTCCAATCCTCCCCAAGGCAACCCTTACCGCATCACTTGCTCGACTACAGGCGAAGGTTCAATCGGCAGATCGCAATGCCGTCTCCCTGACCCGTGAGAACATTGCCGCCGAACTCGATGGGGGTGGATGCGCCGCCTCAGGTGGCACGAACTGCACCTTCGCGTCACGGGTAACCGAGCTGGAGCGGACACTTGTCGACGCCGGCCTTGACCTGCCGGATCCGCGAGGATTTCCGCAACTGAACAGTGCGGGCGAGCCCACGGGGAGCCGCGATGACGAGCAGTACGCACGGGCACTCTACGTCCGGCTCGCCGCGCTGGAGGGACTCCTCCTCGCGCCAACTGAGGGTCAACTCGGCGCCGCGTACCCATTGCTCGACGTACAGAGTGCGCCAGTCGGCGCGGGACCGTATGCGTTTGTGGAACGTGTTCCAGGCAGCTATGTGCAACTCGCTGCGTTCAAGGGGTTCGCTCTTGGTGTACCTCCATTGTCGGCAATGTCGCTAACGGTCTTTTCATCGTCATCAGGTGTGACGAAGGCATTCATGGGTGGTGCGATTGATTGGGCTCCTGACCTTCGAGCCGCGAACGTCGCTGGTCTCACTGTCAGCGATGACGCCACGCTGCTCCACGTGGCATCGCTCCGCGGCTACAACTACCTTGCGTTTAACACACGCGAAGGACGACTCTTTTCCAATAGTGTTACCCGTCGCGCCCTCGCCTCATGTGTTGATCTGCCAGAGATAATCACGAATGCGACCGACGGGACAGGAATCAAGATCTCCAGCACGGTGGCTCCCACGTCGTGGGCCGCAGAGAATCCTGCTGCAGCCGAGGCCACGCGCGATGTTGCTGGGGCACGCGCCGCGCTCATTGCCGACGGGTGGACCGCAGGTGAGGATGGGGTTTTCGTTCGGGCCGGTACGCGACTAGAGGCAGACATCATCGTTCGAGAAGGCCAAGTTGCGCGGACGCGGGCGGCGCAGCTCCTCGTCGACCAGGTTGCCGAGTGCGGCATCTCACTCACAGTGGCCGAGCTGCCGTACACGACGGACATTGCGCCGCGACTGCGCTATCCGAACGACTTTGACCTTTATCTCGGGGCGTGGCAGTGGAGCCTGGACCCTGACGACTCGGACATCTTCGCTTCGAGTGCCTGTCCGACGGAAGAGGCACCCGCCGGCAAGAACTTTGTCTGCTGGTCCAATTCGCGTGTTGATCAGTTGCTCGCGCAGGGTGCATCGGCTGGAAGCATCAGCTCTCGCGTCGGAATCTACGCCACGATTCAGGCACTGCGACGCAACGAGCGACCGTACCTCCTCCTCTGGGGCGAGCCTACATACGCGCTACTGCGGAACCGCTTCGTCTGGGCGACGCGCGAAGCAGACGTACAAAGCCCGCTATACGCGTGGTCGATCCACACGTGGGATTTGCAAAAGTAGGCGCTGATGCGACGCAGAGTGCTTGCCCTCGCGCAAATCGCTCCGAGGCTCGGTGACCTCGCGTGGAACATTGCCCTTCATGAAGCGAAGTTCGTTGAAAGTCAAGCGGCCGGCGCCGACCTTGTGATCTTCCCCGAGCTCGGCCTCACCGGCTATCAGTTGCAAGATCTTGCGCCAGAGGTTGCGATGCGACGCAACGATCCCCGCCTTCACTCGCTGGCGAAGCTGACGAGCGGCGGCCCTTCGGCGGTCGTCTCATTTGTCGAGTCAACCGACGACCATCGCCTCTTCGCCGCCGCAGCGCTTCTGGAGGGGGGCGAGGTGCGCCATGTGGCACGTAAGTGCTATCTGCCAACATACGGAATCTTTGACGAGCGGCGTTTCCTGGCCGCTGGCGACGCAATTCGCGCAACGCGAGCGACTCTGGGCGGCTCCGCTGTGCAGGGTGACGTGGGACTCGGCATCGGTGTGTGCGAGGACTTCTGGCATCCAACGCTTCCAGCAATCCTTGCGCAGGATGGGGCGGAGCTCTTGATCAGCGTGGCGGCGGGGCCTGCGCGTGGCGCGAGCGTCGACGCCGACCAGGGGCTCGGCTCAGCAGCATCGTGGGGCACCCTCCTTCGTGCCACCGCGGTGCTCACAACCTCGTTCGTTGTCTTCACCAACCGGGTTGGCGTTGACGAATCGTTGATCTTTTGGGGCGGCTCGCGCGTGATCGGGCCCGACGGAGTTGTGATTGCAGAGGCGCCCCTCTTCGAAGAGGCGCTCCTCTTGGCAGAGATCGACCTAGATGAGGTGGCCCGAGCGCGCACCGCACTCCCACTCCTGCGTGACGAGCGTCTGGAGCTGACGCGTCGCGAGTACGACCGGATCATTAGCTCGCGTGCCGGCCTTGAGGAGGCGTAGGACGCCCTATGAGTGGCGTGAGCGGCAGAGTGATCCACGACGAACTCGCAATCGACCCTGAGATGGTCGCGGCCATGTGCCGTGCGTTTATCACCTCGCACGTGGCGAGCACGGGGGCGGAGCGAGTAGTTCTTGGCCTCTCCGGCGGCATCGACTCAGCGCTCGTCGCCTACCTGACCGCTGGGGCGATCGGCGCAGATCGCCTAGTCGTGGTGCTGATGCCAACGGGTTCGTCTTCACCTAGCTCACAGGCTGACGCGGAGACGATCGTGAACGACCTCGGCTGCCGGAGCGAACTCGTCTCAATTGAGGCACCCCTAGCGGCACTCCTCGCGAACCTCCCTGCCGGTGAGAGCGTGACCCCAGTGCGCCGGGGGAACATGGCGGCACGCTTGCGCATGACCACGCTGTATGACCGCTCGGCCCTGCATCGCGGGGTTGTGATCGGCACAGGGAACAAGAGCGAGATCCTGATCGGCTACTCCACGATCTTTGGCGACGCTGCCTCTGCGTTCAATCCGATCGGTGACCTGTACAAGACGCAGGTGCGCGAGCTATCGCGCCACCTTGGCGTGCCAACGCAGATCATTGAGAAGGCACCGAGCGCCGATCTCTGGCCCGGCCAGACCGACGAGAGTGAGGGTGGCTTCGATTACCCGACGCTT
>RGBZ01000059.1 GCA_009919365.1 bacterium | reverse complement strand
TCCCACCTGCCGGTGTGCTGGCGCGCGCCGCAGGGTTCGGCGCGACGTTACCGCTGGCCGCGGCCTTGCTGCCACGATCGGCGTCCTCCCACCAAGTGCAGGTGGCGTGGTCGGCGCTCGCGTTGGCGCACGGCGGCACGAGCAGCAACTCATCGGCGCTCTCCACGCCGACCAGCTCGAACCCGTCACCGATGTTGATTCGCATCGTCTGGGATACTACGCCGCATGAGCGATCACGCGTCTCCTGGGCACGGTTCACACGGCGAGGCCGACGAAGCCCCGCTGGGCGCCATCAACCTTGCTGCATGGGGGGCGGGCGCTCTCGGCGTTGCGATCGGCCTCCTCACGGCGGCCGTCATTGCGATCGCTGCAGGCGCCCTCTAGCTCAGCCCCGCGGCGTACCCCGCCGTTAGCGGCGGCGTGCCGCTCGCTTCGTGGTTACCCCAACACCCATCAGTCGGCGCAGGAGCGCGACGAGTGGTGTGACCGCTCGTCCGAGTAGGCCACCGGCAAGCGCGCCGATCAGCGCGATCGGCAGGACCACGATGACCAGGTTGATCGCGGCAACGATCACCGTTCGACCCACCGAGATCAGATTTGCAACCGCGCGTGCAACCTCTCTGCCAAGATCAAATCCGCTTGTCGCGTTGCCGATTGACGAACCAATCGGGCTGATCGTCACCGAGACCGTGGTCATGGCGACCTGATCGGCGAGGGATGCGCGCTGCGCGTCGTACGACTCAATGTCGCTGCGCACTGATGTGAGCTGCGTCTGCACCGCGAGGACATCCGAAACGGTTGTCGCTCGCGACATCAGTTCAAGGAGTGCCGTCTCCGAAGCGCGCAGGTTGCGCAGGCGTGCCTCGAGGTCAACGAGCTGCATCGTCACCTCGTACGTGCTGATCTGCTCCGAGAGAACGGTTCCTTCCGCTCGCAGCGCAAGCACCGCTGCGTCAAACGATGCGGCGGGAACCCGGAACGTCACGGTGAGGTACGGGGTCGACGTATCGGTATAGCGATAGCTGCCAGAGACATATCCGCCTTGGCTCTTCACAACGTTGGTGAGCTTTGTCAGGCTGGCATCGACATCCTCCACCTCGAGACTAAAGGTGCCAGTGCGAACCACATCGATACGGTCGCCGGTAATTGCGCCGTCACCCGGTGTGGCTGTTGGCACGCCACCCGTGTCCCCTTTTTCAATGGGGGCAGATGCGCCACCACTAGCGCCAAAAAAGAGTGCGTTAATGCCGCCGCTGGCAGAGAGGGCCAGCACGAGTGCAGCCACCACGCCGATCTTTGCGGGAGAGCTAAACGTAGGAAGGGTGAGTGATCCGATCTTCATGTTGTGCACCTCAACTTTGGCGTTCGCAATGGAACGCCTCATCACCCTAACGCTCTCGGGGTGCTGCAAGTTCCTGGGCACGGATCGTGGCTAGAAGAGGCCGACGATCTCCCCGGCCGCAGCCGGTGCAATGTCTACGCCATCTGCTCCGTAGATGCGCGTGGCGATCGTCTCAATCTTCTGTGCGAGTGGCATGTCGTCGGCGTAGATCGGCGCAAACTTCGCCTCGCCCGAGGTAGCTGCAGCCCACACCGCCTCGGCGAGCGCAGCCGCGCCAGCGCCACCATCGGTGAAGTGTGTGGTGACAACGGCGGCGCGAGCCCCGGCTGCAAGAGCGACACTTTGAATTGCCTCGTGTTCCGCGGCCGTGTCTGTTGGGAAGGCATTGACCGCAACGACGACGGGGATGCCGAACGCGCGTACGTTTTCAATCTGCTTCACCAGGTTCTGCGTGCCAGCAGTGACCGCCGCAACGTTCTCAGTGCTTAGTGCTGGATCGAGCGGCTTGCCAGCCACAATCTTGCCGACACCGCCATGCATCTTCAGCGCGCGAACGGTTGCCACAATCACCGCCGCATCGGGGGAAATCCCGGAGGCGCGGCACTTAATGTCGAAGAACTTTTCGGCGCCCATGTCGGCGCCAAAGCCAGCCTCGGTCACCACGATCTCGCTCGTAGCGAGTGCGGCACGATCGGCAATGATCGAGTTATTGCCATGGGCAATGTTGGCAAAAGGACCGGCATGCACGAACGCAGGGCCGCCTTCGAGTGTTTGCAACAGGTTCGGCTTAATCGCGTCACGCAAGAGCGCGGCCATGGATCCGGCGACTTTCAGATCTTCTGTCGTGACGGGTTTTCCATCAACAGTTTCGGCGACCACAATGCGGCCAAGGCGCGCGCGCAGATCGGCAAGATCTGATGCGAGCGCGAGCACGGCCATGACCTCGCTTGCAACGGTGATGACAGTCTCAGATTCGCGGACCACGCCATTCTCGCGACCTCCAAGGCCGATGATCGTCTTGCGGATTGCTCGATCGCTGATATCGACGACGCGTGGCCAGGTGATGCTGCGCAGATCGATGTTCAGCGCGTTGCCGTGATGCAGGTGATTGTCAAGGAACGCTGCCGCAAGGTTGTGTGCTGCGCCGATCGCATGAACGTCACCGGTGAGGTGCAGGTTGAACTCCTCCATCGGAATCACTTGGCTGTAGCCGCCGCCTGCGGCGCCGCCCTTGATGCCGAAGACGGGTCCGAGGCTCGGTTGTCGAATCGCAACGGCGGCGCGATGGCCAATCTTGTTGAGCCCTTGCGCAAGTCCAACGGTGGTGGTGGTCTTCCCCTCGCCAAGTGGGGTTGGGCTGATCGCGGTAACCACAACGTATTTGCCGCGTGCGCCGCTCTTCTCTAAACGTTCGATCCCCTCAATGGAGAGCTTCGCCTTGGTGCGGCCGTACGGCTCCACCTCATCATCGTGAAAGCCGAGCGCCGCCGCCACTTCGCCAATCGGCTTCGGCGTGACGCCACGTGCAATCTCAAGATCTGACGGGAATCCCATGCCGAGAGTCTACGCTCGCCCGCGCACGAGGCGCTCTGCCGCCTGCGCAGCGTGGAGCGCCAAGATCGCACTCGTCATTGGGCCCACGCCACCAGGCACGGGGCTCAGGCCACCCGTCTCACCCAGCTGCGCCTCAACGCTGGCGGCGTCGACGTCGCCCACGATCGTGTCGCCGTGCTGGTGAATCCCCACATCAATCACGATGGTCCCCGGCGACACATGCTCGCCGCGCACCAAACCGCGCACCCCCGCGGCGACCACGAGCACGGCAGCGGTACGGGTGACCACCCCAAGGTCAGCCGTCTTCGAGTGCGCGACCTCAACGTGTGCCCCCGCAGCCTCCAGCAGTTGGGCCACGGGCCGGCCAACAACTGCGCTGCGCCCCACCACCACGGCTGGCCGTCCCTTCAGTGGAATCTCATACGCACGCAGTAGTTCCATCACCGCCGCCGCCGTGGCGGGGAGGAGCGATGCGTCGTGCGTACCGTCTGCAAGTCGCTCGGCGTTCACTTGGGTGATGCCGTCAATGTCTTTCGTAGGAAAAATCGCCGTCGCAACCACTTCACGCGACACGCCACGCGGGAGTGGCGACTGCAGAATGATTCCAGCGACACTCGGATCTGCAGAGAGCGCCGTTAAGGCGGCAAAGATTTCGGCCTCTGTTGCCGTTGCCCCAAGCTCAACTCGGCGACCAGCCAGCCCGGTTGCAGTGACCTGCTTGAGTAGTCGATCAACGTAGAGGAGCGAGTCTGGTTCGCTGGTTGCAATCACCACGGCGATCTCAGGTACGGTGCCGCGGGCCTCGGCAATCGCACGTGCTGCAATCTCAGCGGCGCGCGCCGTGATCTTTTTTGCGAATGGCTGCGCTGAAAGTCGTTGCGTGCTGCGCTCAAGCGTTGCAACAACTGCAGCCGTCTGACTCGCGATCGTCGTCCGGGTCTCTGGGTCATCTATGTACGGAAGGTTTGCCTCAACATTCTCTGCCGCACTTAGACCGGCAGCACGCGCAAACCGCAGCGCAACATCAAGGTCACTCGCAGCGCTTACGAGGCTGCGGTTGGTAAGCAGGTGCGCCGCCTCTGCAACTGAACCGATCGCGCGCAACGTCTGTAGTGGCACTGCTGCCGCGCGTTCAGCCGCGGCAGACATGGCACGACCACGCGTTTCACGTTCCTGCTCTTCGCCTTTTGGAAGTCGCATCGCGTGAATAAATGCGTCGTACGCCTTTGCATCGTCATCCGCAAGGGTGAGCAGCTCGCCACGAATCGTTGCCATCTGCTCAGCGGTGCGCTGCTGCAGTGCGGCGTCAGCGCCACCAGGGCTCTTCTCCAGCGAGAGGCCAGCCACCATCTCCACGAGTGCGGCCGCGGTTGCACCGCTAATGGCTGCCGCTGCGCCGCCACCGGGCGCGGGCGTTGGCGCAGCAAGTGCTGACAGGAACTCATCAATGGTGTGCTGGGCGAATGACGTCATCTGCGCATCCTATCGCGAGCGCCGCGCGCGAGGGCGCGTCAGATTCGAGTTAGTCAGCCTGTAGTTCGCGTGGGCCGTCGCCATGTCGGCGAGCAAGTGAGAGCGCAACTGCGAGTGAGATTACGAGCCCGGCGAGGACGCCAAGCTCCCAGAGAATTGGCTCAAGGTTGCCGCCTTCGCTCAGGATGCGTTCGGCCTGTGCGGTCACGACCAACACCCGGCGAACGACGGCGACGAGGCCGATGATCAGGAAGGGCTCAAGGATGAGTTGTGTGCGGGCAAGTGAGAGCCGCAACGTATACAGCAGCTCCGCGATGATGAAGACAAGGAGGACGCGATCGAGAATCAAGAGGGCGGAGTCGATGCCCCCTTCGTGGATCCCCTCCGCAACGAGACCGACCGTATCGGCACCAATGAGGGCGATCGCGATGACCAAGACGCCGGCAAGGGCGATGTCGAGGGTGATCTCAAGGCCGTGCAGTACGCCGCGAGCGCGGCCCACAACACTGGTCGGGTCGCAGACTGTCGCTTCATGCCGCGCATCATGGCAGATGACTAGGCGTGGACGAGCACCGGCTCCATTTCTGGGATGCCTGTCGCGAACGGCAGGGTTGCCCACGCGTCGTCGAAGGCCTGGATCGACCAGGCGCCCGTGCGGCGCGAGAAGCTGAGGACGAGGGCGGCATCTTCGGTCTCGATCTCCCAGAGGGTGCGGGGGCCCTCGTCGGCGCGGAAGACGCCGTATTCACGGCGCAGGGCCAAGACCTGGGTGACCTTGCGGCTGATCCCCTCGAAGGCGACCGCGGTTGGGGCGCCGGTGCGCCAGTGGGCCGTCACGGCGACCGAGACTGGACTAATCGGTTGCATTGCCATCCTGAACCTCCTCCCCTCGTGGGGGTCTGCGTTAGAACATCTGTTCGTAGTGTCATAGAACATCCGTTCTGTGTCAAGGGGGGGACCTGTGGGAGAATCGTGCTCCAACGGGGGGCGCCCAGCCCTCCAGCCACAGAGGAAGGAGCCCAACTGATGAAGGTGATCTTGACCGCCAATGTGCCCAAGCTCGGCAAGGCCGGGGACCAGAAGGAGGTCGCCGGGGGATACGCCAAGAACTTCCTCTTCGCC
>RGBZ01000058.1 GCA_009919365.1 bacterium | reverse complement strand
ACGTCGCTACAGATCCGCTTGTCGCAGGGTGCCGTACGGGCAACCGTGACAGAGCGGGTGAGGGAGGTGGCTGATGGCGAAGCGTAAGGTCACCTCGGCACGCGCCGCCCGACGCGTGGAGACCGATGCCACGCTCCCTGCAACCTTCGAGGCGACCGTTGCGGAACTGCGCTCCATCGTGGATGATCTCGAGACGCACGATGCAGATCTTGAGGCTGCAGTGGGGCAGTACGAACGAGGTGTCGCGCTTCAAAGGCACGCCGAGTCGCAGTTGAAGGCGGCGCGCCTGCGGGTCGAAGAGTTGCTCCCAGATGGCTCAACGGCCCTGAGCGACGACGAAGTGGAGGACGAGGATGCCTGACGAAGGGGTCGCACTGCGCGCCGTTGGCGCTGACTCCCTGCTCGCTCGCCTAGATGGCCCCGCCGGCCTGAAAACGCTCTCGAGCGCCGAGCTCGACCAGATTGCCGAGCAGATCCGGACGGCGATTATCGCCACTACCGCCGTTACGGGCGGACATCTCGGGCCGAGCCTCGGTGTTGTCGAGCTAACGGTCGCCCTTCATCGAGTGATGAACTCCCCGGTGGATCGCATCGTCTTTGACACCGGCCACCAGGCGTATCCGCACAAACTGCTCACCGGTCGACTTGCGCGATTCGGCACACTTCGTCAGCTTGGCGGCATCGGCGGCTTCCCACGCCGCACTGAGTCCCCACATGATGTGTTTGATGGCGGCCATGCCGGCACTGGCATCTCGATTGGCCAAGGGCTCGCGTTGGCGCGCGACGCTCGCGGCAGCAACGAGAAGGTGGCCGTGGTCGTTGGCGACGCTGCGTTGATGAGCGGACTAAGCCTTGAGGCACTCAACGATATTGGCGATCGCGGGACACCGCTGCTGATCGTTCTCAATGACAACGAGATGTCAATCTCGCCGACGGTCGGCGCAATCTCCTCCTATCTATCAAAGGTGAAGCTCTCTGGTCGCTGGCGCGAAAGCAAGAGCTGGTACGACCGCACCGTATCGCGTGTACCACTCGTTGGGAAGCAACTCGCCGCATCGTCCAAGCGACTGCGTCGCGCAGTGGTGGCGTTCATGCAGGAGCCAGGGCGTCTCTTTGAAGATCTCGGGATCACCTACGTGGGAGTTCTCGACGGTCACAACCGGGCACAACTCGAAGAGGCATTCGCGAAGGCTTTCACCATGAACGGCCCCGTGATTGTGCATGTGCTGACGCAGAAGGGTCGCGGCTACCGTCCGGCAGAAGTTGATCCAATCACCTTCCACGGTGCGGCTCTCCCCAAGGTCCCAGTTGGCGCGACCGATAGCTACGGCAAGGCTGGCGCTGATCCGATCGCAACGCCGGCCAAGGTGCCGAACTACACCGCCTTCTTCGCCGCCGAAGTGGTTGCCGCCGCTGCGACTGACCAGCGCATCGTTGCTATTACCGCAGGGATGCCAACAGGAACCGGCCTCGACAAGTTCGCTGTGGCCTATCCAGACCGCTTCTATGACGTTGGCATCGCCGAGCAGCATGCTGTCGCTGCGGCAACCGGTATCGCCATGGGTGGCGGCCGACCAGTCGTTGCGATCTATTCAACCTTCCTGCAGCGTGCCTGGGACCAGATCGTGCACGACGTCTGCCAGAACGATCAGCCAGTCCTCATCGGGGTAGACCGTGCAGGGCTCGTTGGCGAAGACGGCACCAGCCATCAGGGAATGTTCATGCTCACTGCCCAGCGTCAGATCCCGCGGCTCTTGATCGCATCGCCAAAAGATGAGCAGCAGCTTCGCTCGCTGGTTCGCACCGCACTGGCACAGGATCATCCATTTGCCCTGCACTACCCACGAGACAGCGTGGTGGGTGTTCCAGAGGTGGCTCCAACGATCCTGCCGGTTGGCGTTGCCGAGGTGCTTGAAGAGGGGAGCCAGATCGCGATCATGGCCTTTGGGCCGATCATTCAACGGGTCGCGCCTATCGCGGCGCGTCTGCGCGCCGAGGGGATCTCCGTCGCGGTCGTCAACGCAATTTGGGCGAGTCCACTTGATCACGCCATGGTGCGCCGGTATGGCGAGACCGCCGACCTCATCGTGACGCTCGAGGAGAGCGTTGAAGCGGGAGGCTTTGGTGGTGCCGTTGTTGAGTCGCTGGCGGCGCACGAAGCGGCTACGGGGCGCCGCGTCAAGGCCGCCGTCGACACCATCGGGATCCCGGCTGGCAGCTTCGTCGACCACGGCAGCGTCTCAGATCTCCGCACACTGATCGGCCTTGATGAGGCTGGGATTGAGCGCCGCATTCGAGCCGCCTGGAGCGTGCGCAACCAGTAATCCTCGCCGTTCGCCGCGCCCCGAAGCCCCCTGCGGGGAACGCGAACGCTGATTCTCATGTGCGATGATGTGGGCATGCGCCGCTTCGGATTTGTCTACAACCCGACCAACGACCTTGCCCAAGAGGCGTGGGATGAGGCTGCCGGCTGGTGCGCCGCCAACGGAGTGGAGTACTGGGGGCATGCCGCCGAAGAGGTTGCTGTAGTCCGTTCAGCGCTCCCCGACACCGAGGTCTTGATCTCATTCGGTGGCGACGGCACCTTTTTGCGCGCCGCCTCTGCCGTTGCTGGCACCGCCACCCCGCTGCTCGGCGTCAACCTAGGCAAGATCGGGTTCCTCGCGCGCGCTGAAGCCTTCCAGATCGAACCGACCCTCGACGCGCTCCTTGCCAAGCGCTGGTCAACGCAGCCCCGCATGGCGCTCCGCGCAACCATTCACCATGGTGATGGACGCACCGAACAGATTGACGCGTTGAATGATGTGGTGGTCGCGCGCGGTCGCCTGCCCCGCGTCCTTCGGCTTGATGTGGCGGTGGGGGAGAGCCACCTAGCGACCTATATTGCCGACGGCGTGATCGTCTCCTCGCCGACTGGCTCAACCGGCTACTCATTCTCAGCGGGTGGGCCAATTCTCGAGCCGACGAGTCGCAATCTCATCGTGACGCCAATCGCTGCCTACCTTGCCACGCTGCGCTCGGTCACCGTCTCTGCAACACAAACGGTGACGTGCACGATTGTGCATGGTGAGGATGCGGTCGTCTCCATCGACGGCTGGATCGATCAGCCCCTCACGATCGGTGATCGCGTCTCAGTGACCGAAGCTGCGCAGCCAATCAACTTCGTCGAGCTACAGGGCGCCGCCCCATTCTGGGATCTGGTCCGCCAGAAGGTCGACCTTCTCCCACGGTGAGTGCGCCGAAGGGTTCGCACATTCGCGAGCTTGGCGTGGCCGGCCTCGCAATCATTGATGCGGTCCGTGTTGAGTTTGGACTCGGCCTCACGGTGCTCACCGGCGAAACTGGAGCGGGCAAGTCACTCCTTGTTGACGCGCTTGCGCTCGCGCGTGGTGGTCGCGGAGACTCAGGTGCCGTACGCGCCGGATCTGACCGTCTCCGGGTCGACCTGCAGATCTCCTCTCAGGGGCGGGATCAGATCGCCGTTCGTGAGGTCTATGCCGAAGGGCGTTCTGTGGCCCGCATCGACGACGAACTGGTGACGATCGGTCGCCTCGCTGGCGAGATTGGCCCTCTTGTTGATATTCATGGTCAGCATGACCAGCAGCGCCTCGGTGACCCAGCACGACAGCGCGACCTGCTCGATCGTTGGTCAAAGGCCGATGGGCATCGTGCCGAAGTGGCGAGTCTCATTCAGCAGCGCGGCGCCCTACGCGAGGAGCTCCAAGGTCTCGGTGGCGATGACGTGCGTCGCCTCGCTCTGTTGGAGGTTGCACGCACAGAGCGCGACGATCTTGAAGCGGCCAACGTGCGCGAGGGGGAAGAGGCCGAACTGAAAGAAGAGTTGCGCCGCGCCTCAAACAGCGAGCGAATTTCCGCCCTGCAAGACGAGCTGCGCGAGGCGCTGAACGAGGATCGCAGCGGCCTCCGCGCCCGTGCGGCAGCCGCCGAGCGGATCGCTCGCGAGCTGGCCCGGCTCGATGGCGATGCCACGGCGCTGCAAGAGCGGGTGAGCGCCCTCTCCATTGAAATTGATGACCTTGGTCGTGAGGCTGCTGGGCTCACACCCTTCGCTGGAGGTGCGCGCAGCCTAGGTGAACTCGAGGACCGACTAGCGCTGCTCCTGGCGCTGCAGCGACGCTTCCGCACTGACGAGGCGGGCCTCCTCATGGCGTTGACACGCGCGCGTGAAGAGGTAGAGCGTCTCGATGGTGCAGAAGAGCGAAGGACCGCAATTGCTCAGCAGCTCACGGTGCTCAATACCCGTATCAGTGAGGCCGCCACGGCGCTTCGCGCGGTGCGTCGCGCAGGTGCTACCACGCTGACATCTGCGGTAAACGCGGCACTGACGGCGCTTGAACTTCCCCCAACATTTGCGATCCCCCTGGTACATCGTGGTGGTGTCGATGGCGACCCACTCGTTGAGGGGTTGCCCTGCGCGGTCGACCAAGGGGGTGGAGACGATGTGTCGTTCATCTTCGCCCCGAACGCGGGGGAGCCAGCCGGACCTATTGCCAAGATTGCATCTGGTGGCGAGTTGAGCCGAGTCTCCCTCGCCATTGAAGAGGCGCTCAGCGACGCAAGTGAGGCTCGCACCCTGGTGTTTGATGAGATCGACGCTGGGCTCGGCGGACGAGCGGGGGAGACCCTCGGCCGAAGCTTGCGCCGAATCTCGACGCAGCACCAGGTCCTCTGCGTCACGCACCTACCGCAGGTGGCGGCCCACGCCGATATTCATCTGCGCGTCTCTAAGCGAGAGGTGGATGGTCGCACCCTGACACAGGTGCAGCGCCTCACCGACGAAGAGCGAGTGGTAGAGCTCGCCGCCATGTTGGCTGGCGACGGGGCTGGCAGCGGCGCAACCGCCGCCGCACACGAGCTCTTGTCCAACGCTCGTCGCGGCCGCTGATGCCTACCGCGTCACGGAGCGAAATTGATCGCCTGATCGACTCCTGCATTCTCTACCTCGGAGTAGAGCGCAACCTCGCCCCGCGTACCCTTGCCGCCTACCGTGGGGACTATCAGTCGTTTGCGGAATCACTCGGTGCGGGCGGAGCCTGGAAGAGTTCGGCTAAGGCGGCGCAAGAGTGGATCGCTCAGCCGGGGAACGCGCTCTCCACCATGCGTCGCCGAGCAGCAGCACTGCGCGTCCTCTATCGATTTGCTGAAGGAGAAGGGATCATCGCGCGCTCCATCAGCGATGAGATCGATCTGCCGCGATCGCGTCGCACCTTGCCAACGGTGCTGGGCGTAGAGGAGGTGGAGCGTCTACTGACGGCGCTCGGCAATCCCGCCGATGAAAGCGATGCTGCCCGCGCGAATGCGTTGCGGAACCGCGCGCTTGGTGAACTTCTCTACGGATCGGGCGGTCGCGTCAGCGAGATCGTCAATCTGGATCTCGATTCAATTGACCTCGCCGATGGTTCGGTGCGACTGTTTGGCAAGGGACGACGGGAGCGCATCGTGCCAATTGGGGAGCCAGCACTTGACGCAATTCAGGCCTACCTCGGCCACGGGCGTGCCGTTCATCAGCAGGCACCAAGCCGGGCGAG
>RGBZ01000057.1 GCA_009919365.1 bacterium | reverse complement strand
CACGTCGAGCAGCAGCACATCCTTGACGTCGCCCGCGAGGACGCCGCCCTGAATTGCTGCGCCGATCGCCACCACCTCATCTGGGTTCACACCCTTTGATGGCTCCTTGCCACCGAAGAGCGCCTTGACCGCCTCAACAACGGCGGGCATGCGCGTCATGCCGCCAACCAGAACGACCTCATCGATCCCGGATGGCTTCAGTCCCGCATCCTTGAGGGCGGCGAGTACTGGGGCCTTCGTCTTCTCGATCAGGTCGGCAACCAGGGCCTCGAGCTTTGCTCGGGTCAGCGTCACCACCACGTGCTTCGGACCGGTCGCGTCGGCCGTGATGTACGGCAGGTTGATCTCGGTCTGGCCCGTGCCGGAGAGCTCGATCTTGGCCTTCTCCGCCGCCTCCTTGAGGCGCTGGAGGGCCTGCTGATCCTTCGACAGATCAATCCCCTGGTCCTTCTTGAACTCGGCCAGGAGCCAGTCGATGATCCGCTGGTCAAAGTCGTCGCCGCCAAGGTGTGTGTCGCCGTTCGACGACTTCACCTCAAAGACGCCGTCACCAAGCTCAAGGATCGAGATGTCGAACGTTCCACCACCAAGGTCGTAGACGGCGATCTTCTCTTCCTTCTTCTTGTCGAGACCGTAGGCGAGCGCTGCTGCTGTTGGCTCGTTGATGATGCGCTTTACATCAAGACCGGCAATTCGCCCGGCATCCTTCGTTGCCTGTCGCTGCGTGTCGTCGAAGTAGGCCGGCACCGTAATCACGGCCTCGGTGATCTTCTCGCCGAGGAACGCCTCTGCATCGGCCTTCAGCTTCTGCAGAATCATTGCCGACACTTCTTGCGGTGAATACGAGCCGCCGTCGACCTTGACCTTCACGCCATCGCTGCCGGCGTCCTTCTCCACAACGTACGGAACAAGGCCCTTCGTCTTTACCGACTCGGCGTCGTCAAATCGTCGACCCATGAAGCGCTTGATGCTAAAGACGGTGTTCGTTGGATTCGTGACCGCCTGGCGCTTTGCCAGCTGGCCAACGAGTCGCTCGCCGCCCTTGCCAAATCCAACAACTGATGGAACGGTCCGTCCGCCTTCGGCGGAGCTGATCACCGTCGGCTCACCGCCGACCATGGCGGCAACAACGCTGTTCGTGGTTCCTAGATCGATCCCGATAATCTTTCCCATTTGGTTCTCCTTTACTTCACTACTGTTTCCAACATTTCCAACGTCACGTGGAGCGGTCGCCCCGTTAGTCGTTCGCCACGCTCACCACCGCAGGTCGCAGAATTCGGTCACGAATTCGCCACCCCTTTCGATGCTCCGCGATCACCTCGCCGGCTGGTTTGCCACTGCCGGGAACTTGGGCGATCGCCTCGTGTTCCCGCGGGTCAAACTCCTTGCCGACCGATTCAAATGGGGTTACCCCTTCGCTCTCCAGAAGCGCCAGGAGCTTTCGATTGATTGCGGCGACCCCCTCGACCCAGGGTTCAGCCGTGAGGTTCTCGGGGACGGCGGCGAGGGCGCGGTCCATGTCGTCGGCGACCGCCAGGGCCTTGATCAGGAGGGATTCGCTCGCCAGCCCGGCCTCGCGCTCCCGCTCCTCGGCGGTGCGGCGACGGAAGTTGGCAAAGTCTGCGGCGGTGCGCTGGTGGGCGGCGATCTGCTCGTCGCGCTCCAGGAGGGCGGCGGCGAGTGGATCGAGCTCCGGTGCCCCCTGCTCGGTTGCCTCTGATTCGGTCGTCGGTTGGGTCATGCGTGCCCCCTTTTGTGCTCAGTGGCCCCCAGTTTGGGGAGGCCTCGTGCGTAAGTTAGCACTCAAAGCATCAGAGTGCTAACTCGCAGACGCGAGAATACGCCTCTGGGGGAAGGGAGTCAAGCGCTACGCGCGGTGGAAGCGGGTGACGAGCTCCGAGAGGAGGTTCGCCACGAACTGAACAGAGCCGACCGCTCGGGGATACGGCATGCGCGTAGGGCCAAGGACCCCCACGACGCCGAGCGCCTGTCCGGGCACTCCATATGGGGCAAGGATGAGCGAGACGCCGTGCATCTCAACCGGGGTGTTCTCGGTGCCGATGAAGAGGCGCACCTCACCCCCCTGCGACACCTCCTGCACTAGATTCCCCAAATACCCTCGACCCTCAAGGGCGGTGAAGACGTTGCGCACGCGCGAGCTCTCCGCGAACTCGGGAGCCTCCATCACATTGAGGAGGCCGTCGCTATAGACCTGCTCCACCGCCGCATCGTCGATCTCGGCGAGGAGGCGGCTCGTACGCTCGAGCACCGTTCGCACAATGGCGCGGTTCGGTAGCGATTCAGGGAGACTCGTTGCGGCGGCGGCGAGTTGCGTCGCGCTCTTGTCGAGCACTGTGGCATTCAGCCGACTCGCCACAGCGGTGAGCGCGTCTTGGTCGGCCCCTACAGGGAGCGGCAGCAGGGTTGGACGCACGCTCCCGTCGCTCACCACCGCGATCAGGGTGGCGAGGCGATCAGCGGTGCGCACCAGATCAACGTGTCGAAGCTGCGCAGAGGTTGGGCGCATCGGAGTGGCGATCCCCGCGGCGCGCGAGGAGCTCGCCAGCGTTGTGGCGGCGATGCGGAACCACTGGTCGGCGCTCCCTTCGGCCTGGCCAAACTGGTGCCGAATCATCAGCTGGTCAACCGGGGCAACCTCGTCGGGGGTGGCGATCTCCACGGCGTAAGTGCGGTAGCCGAGGTCGGTCGGGATGCGACCGGCAGAGGTGTGCGGTTGCATCAGGAGTCCGAGCTCTTCCAACTCGACGAGCACCCCGCGGACTGTCGCGGGCGAGACGCCGAGGTCGTACCCGTCTGAGAGGGCGATGGAACCGACGGGGGTGGCCGTACGGATGTGCTCCTCGACGAGAGCGGAGAGGATGATGCGGGCGCGATCGTCGAGGAACCCCGTGCGTCGCTGTCGTCGAACCATGCCCACCTCGTTTCTTGGCACTCAACAGGAGCTGACTGCCAACTCCAGTCTAGAGGGGTCGGCGCCGCTGGGTCAAAGGCGTAGAATCTGCGCCATGTCCAATTCCTTCGCTATTCAGACTCGCGCCCTTTCGAAGCACTACGGTCGCGCCGGCGAGATCAAGGCGCTCAACGCCGTTGACCTTGAGATCAAGAAGGGCGAGCTCTTCGGCTTCCTCGGCCCAAACGGCGCTGGGAAGAGCACCGCAATTCGCACCCTCCTCGGCTTCCTCCATCCAACCTCCGGCTCCGCCTCGGTGCTCGGCCTCGACATCGTGAAAGACTCCGTCGAGATCCGTCGTCGTGTTGGCTACCTCCCCTCCGGCTTCGCCGTGTATGACTACATGAGCGGCCGCGAGTACCTCGACCACATGCGTTCCCTCAGCGGCCGACCATCACTCCTTCGCCATCGGCGTTGCTGCGGGTCGCACCGTCTTCTTTAGCAGCCACCTCATCAGCGAGGTGGAGCGCATCTGCGATCGTGTGGCCATCGTTCGCGGGGGCAAGCTTGTTGCCCTCGAGACTGTGGAGACGCTCGTGCGCTTCCAGCGTCGTCGCGTTGATGCGCTCGTTGCCCGTAAGCCGACGCGTCTTGCCACACTCGCCGGCCTCTTCGCCGTCAAGGTTTCTCCGGAGGGGAAGAGCGGGTATCGAATTAGCTGCGAAGCGGAATCTGCCGCCGTGCCAAAGCTCATCTCGCGACTGCAGACGTCTGGCCTGCGCGACCTGCTCATCGAGGCGGCGAGCCTGGAAGAGGCGTTCATGTCGTACTACGGCGATGCGCGGCACAGCTCTGGTGCAGTCCAAGTATTCCCTGAGGTTGCTGAAGTGAAGAAGGCGAAGCCGAAGGCTGCGGCCAAGCGTCCAGTCGCGAAGCGCGCGCCGGCCAAGAAAGCTCCCCCAAAGAAGGGCGCAGCAAAGAGGAGCGATACCAAGAAACGCCCGGCCAAGAAGAGGAGCTCGCGATGATCAACACAACCCTCTTCCGCCGCCTCATTCGGGGCCATCGCATTCGACTGGGCGTAGGGCTTGCCGTGGTGGTGGTCTGGTCGCTCCTCTTCCCTGTCATCTACCAGGCGTTCCAAGAGTCGCTTGCTGGCCAACCTGGCCGCCCTCCTGGGGGAAACTTCTCTACCCTCGCCGGCACCATCTCAGTTGGCTTTATCCATCCGATCTCGATCGCCCTCTTCGGCATCCTGAGCGCTGGCCTCACCGTGGGTGCGCTCTCGGGTGAGCGACAGCGCGGCACACTGGAGCTACTCCTCAGCCGTCCGCTCAGTCGCCGCAAGATCCTCCTCACCATGCTCCTTGAGGGCTGGGTCGGCGCTGCGCTTGTCTCGTTCGCCTACATCGTGGGCACGGTCCTCGGCGCTCAGATTGCTGGCGTTACGGACCAACTGGCATTCGAACAGCTGCCCATTCTCTGGGCGTACGGCGCACTCTTCTGGGGGATGTTCGCGACGATCGGCATTGCAACCACCAGCAGCTTCGACAACACGGCGCCATCCATGGCGATCACCGTCTCGTTCCTCATGGCGAACTACATCATTGAGGTGATCGGCTCATTCTGGGACGTGGTGGAGCCGTACCAGTTCCTCTCGCTCTTCAATCACTTCTCGCCGGTTGATCTACTCAACGGCACCGTTGATAGCTCATCGGCGCTGATCTTCAGTGTGGTCACTCTGATCGCCGCGGCCTGGGCCCTCTACATCTTCCCGCGTCGCGACCTCGCCGCGCCGAACTGATTTCCGTCGCGCACGCGCGCGACCCCAGCTACACAATCCTTGAGAAGAGTTCGTTGCTCAGTAGGCGTCCGCGCAGTGTCAACTGAACGCGCGATGCATCGCTCGGATGTGGTGCGAGGAGACCGTTCGTTTCACCCCACGCAAGCACCTCACTGAATCCGTCGCGCACCGCGGCGTCGCGCTCCACACCGCGCGCCATGCGCAGCGCAAGCACCAGGCCCTCTGCTGCGCGCGACGCGTCGCTCTCGGCGTCACTCTCTCCACCTGGTGGAAGCTCGCCTTGCTGGAGTGCACCCTCCCAGGCGTCAAGGTTGGCGGAGTTCCAGCGACGTGTGACGCCATCAAAGGCGTGCGCACCAGGGCCAACGGCGGCAACGCTTGCTGATCTCGTACCAGTTGTATCCGGCGGCAGGGAGGCGGCTGTTGAGGTGCTCGAGCTCGAGCGCGCCGCGCTCTTCGTCTTGCGCCGCGGCGGCGCGCTCCCGCCAGGCGACGGCACCGGCTGGGGTTGCGAGGCGATCGTCGCCCGCCTCATCGGGGCCGAGGCTGAGGGTGAGGGCGTAAACACTCAGGTGGTCGGGGGCGAGGGCAAGGTCGCATGGATTATAGCCGACGGGCACCGTGGCCAGCACGCGGCCGTCGCGCGTGTCGATGGCCGTTACGGAACGGTCGCCCCAGTTTGAAACGAAGAGCGTGTCGCCGCTCGCATCGAGAACGACGGTGTAGGGGTTGATGCCGGTCTTGTATTCGGCGAGGCGCTCGCCGGTTTCGGCATGAAACACCACGATGTGACCGGGCGTCGGCTGCGTGCCGCGGTGGGCGGCAAAGAGCCATGGCTTCTTCGGGTGGTGGACGAGACCGCTCCA
>RGBZ01000056.1 GCA_009919365.1 bacterium | reverse complement strand
CTCATCAATGATGATGACGATCGAATACATGCGATCGTTCACATCCTCGCGGCTGGAGTTATAGCCTTCAAGATTTCGTGCACCGGCGCTCGCGAACATTCGGTACCGATTCTCCATTTCGAGGACGGCCCACTTCAATGCAGAAGCGGCCTTATCGGATTCCGTGATCACCGGCACGAGAAGATGCGGGAGTCCGTTGTAGCCAGAGAGTTCAACGCGCTTTGGGTCAACCAAAATCATGCGAAGCTCTTGGGGCGTTCGTGCGAAGAGGAGAGAGGCGATGATGGCGTTCACCATCACACTCTTCCCTGATCCAGTAGCTCCGGCGATCAGAAGGTGCGGCATGCTGGCAAGATCACGGACCTGTGGCGTTCCGCCAACGTCCTTTCCAAGCGCGAATGGAATTCCCTGACTTGGCGTCCAGGCGCCGCTCTTACCGATCGGCGTTAGGAGCGGCTTAAATCGGATCGCTTCTGCTTCGTGATTTGGAATCTCAATACCGACAACCGCTTTGCCAGGGATCGGTGCCTCAATACGAATGGATCGGGCGCTAAGTGCCATAGCTAGGTCGTCGCCAAGTCCTTCGATGCGGCTGATCCGCACGTTTGGCGCAGGTGTTAGCTCGTACTGCGTAACGACCGGTCCAGGATTGGCGGTAACCGAGATGATCTCAATGCCGAGATCACGCAGCTTCTGCACAATGATCGCGGCGTTGGCCTGGTGGATGCTGGCGTTCGGGCTAACTGCTTGTGCCGGCGCATCGAGAAGGTTCGTGGAGGGGAGCTCCCACGCGATGGCGCCGTCTCCGTTCGCCCTAACGGGTGGTACAAGATCTCCGGCGACGAGAGCACTCCCAGCATCGCGCACAGCGCCCCCAGCGCGTATGCCTGTGGTTTCCCGCTCCGCAACGGCCTCTGTGGTGGGCAGCTCGCGCTCTGGCGAAACCTCTACTGGCGTCACGCTGATTACTGGTTGACGTGCCGCCGCTGCGAGCGCTCGCGCCTCTTCGGCGGCGCGTGCAGCCTCCCGCTCTTGCATGATGCGTTCGCGCTCCGCTGCAAGTCGCTCAACGCCATCGCCGAGCACCTCCGCCCCCACCTTTGCCCCTGCAAAGAGGGTTGCGAAGAGCTTCCGTACCGTTGCTTCAGCGAGGATCAGACCGATGGCCGTGGGTTGGGAAGACAATCTCGACGAGCGCAAGCAGGCCGATGAGGGCAAGGAGCGACAAGGCGATGCGCAAAGGGACCCGTGAGGAGGTGGCGGCGCGACGCTCAATCCAGACGGCGAAACCGATGAGTAGCACCGGAACAAGCCAGCGGCCAGCACCGAACCATGGGGCGAGCACGTCGCGAAGCACGTCAGCGAGTGCGCCACGTCCTGGAAGGATTAGACCAACGGCAAAGATGACGCCAGTAACGGCAAAGGCCAGGGAGATCAGGGTGCGGAGCGCTGAGCGTGATGCCAGCGGACTACGTCGCGTGTGGCGACCGGTGCTCTTCCCTCCCCGTTTCGCCATCGCTTAAACCTCCACCACCACAGGAACGACAAGTGGGCGCCGTCGCGTCTCTTTGCCAAGGAACCTTGAGACCGATTCACTGAGCTGCGCCTTGATCAGGCCAACCTCGGCACCCCGATCGCCCTTCTGCTGGATCGCCCTCAACGCGATGGTGATCGCCTCTTCGACGAGCTTGTTGTCTTCATCTCCGTTGAGGAAGCCGCGGGTGACCAGCGCGGGGCGGCCGACAGGTTTGCCGGTGCGTGCGTCTACGGTTGCAATGACAACAACAATGCCGTCATCGGCAAGGGTGCGCCGATCACGAAGAACGATTTCGCTGATCTCACCAACCGACGAACCGTCAACAAAGACAGATCCATATTCGACCGGCTTACCTCGTCGCGCGCTGCCATCAGCGGCGAACTCAACGGGTGTGCCGTTATCGATGATGAACACGGCGGACGGGGGCACGCCCATTTGTGTCGCGAGTCGCCCGTGGGCCACCTGCATGCGCATCTCGCCGTGCATCGGTACGAAGTACTTCGGCTTGGTGAGCGCGAGCATCATCTTTAGCTCCTCTTGCGAGGCGTGGCCAGAAACGTGCACCTGTGCGATGGAGTGATAGATCACGTTCGCACCAGACTTGAAGAGATTGTCGATCGTGCGCCCAACAGCCTCCTCGTTTCCTGGGATGGGCGAGGCAGAGACGATCACGGTGTCACCGTTCTGAATCTCAACGTTGCGGTGCTCCCCGTTCGCCATCTTCGCGAGGCCTGCCATCGGTTCGCCCTGCGCGCCGGTGGTGGCGATCACGAGCGGCTCTTTCGTGCGACGCGCGATCTCCTCTTTGGCAATGAGTGGGGTTGGGAACTTCAAGTAGCCAAGGTCGCGTGCGATCTTGACGTTCTGCTCCATGGAACGACCAACAACGGCAACCTTGCGGTGAAACTCCCCCGCTGCGTCAAGCACCTGTTGAATGCGGGCGATGTTCGAGGCGAAGGTTGCAATGATCACGCGACCGGGTGCGCTGCTGATGATCCCCTTGAACGCCTGGCCAACAACCTGCTCGCTCGGCGTGTATCCGGGAGCTTCGGCGCGAGTGCTGTCCGACACCAGGGCGAGGACGCCTTCGGCACCAAACTTTGCCAGCATGGCGAAATCGGCCGTCTTGCCATCGGCTGGGGTCTGGTCAAACTTAAAGTCGCCAGTGTGAATCACCGTTCCCACAGGCGAATGAATTGCGTAGCCCATGGCATCGGGGATGGAGTGACCGACGCGGAAGGGCTCAATCGTGAAGGGACCAACTTCGAGTCGGCCGCCTGGGTCGAGCGGACGCAGCGGATTTGCGGTGACCTTGAACTCCTTCAGCTTATTGGCGAGGAGTCCACGCGCCAGGGTGCTGGCGTAGACCGGCACGCCAGGAAGCTCAGGGAGAATGTGTGGGAGCGCGCCGACATGGTCCTCGTGTCCGTGGGTGATGAGGACTGCCTTCACGGCACTGCGGCGTGCGCGCAGGTAGCTGATGTCGGGAATGATGATGTCGACGCCGAGGGTGGTCTCGTCGGGGAAGGCGAGGCCACAGTCGACGAGGATGATGGTGTCCTGATACTCGTAGAGGTAGAGGTTCTTCCCAATCTCGCCCATGCCGCCGAGGGGGATGAGGCGAAGCGCTGGTCCGCTGGCAGCTGCCTTATGGGGGCGGCGGGTCTCCTGCGGGTGCCTCGCTTCAGCTGGTCGGCGTGCCGGTTGTGGGCGTCGCGTCATTCAGCCTCCCCTGTCCTCTTGGAACGGGGCCGAGTCGGCACCGAATCCACCTCGCGTAGGGTAGCCTCCCCCGCCCCTTCGCGAGTGCTCGCACTGAGATACGCCCGCAAGGCCGCCATGTCGCGCTCCAACGTAGGACGCAAGTTCCCGTTGTGGAGTGCCGCCGCAGGGTGATAGAGGGGGAAGAGCACAGCATCTCCATGCTGCGTACCTGCTGTCTGTGCGTACGGACGCCCGTGCACCTCGGCGATCTTCGCGCTCGGCGCAAAGACAGCAAGGGCATGCCTCCCGAGGGTGGCGATGACCCGCGGCTGGAGCGCCTGCAGCTGCCGTGTCAGGAGTGGCGCGCAGGCAGCAATCTCAGAGCGCAGGGGGCTGCGGTTCTCTGGGGGTCGGCATTTCACCGTGTTCACGATGAACACCTCCTCGCGCCGAATTCCGATAGAGGCCAACAGGTCGTCCAGAAGGCGTCCTGAGGCACCAGCAAACGGACGGCCAGTCCGATCCTCTCGAGCGCCCGGGGCCTCCCCGACGAAGACCAGCGCTGCCGTGGGGCTCCCCTCTCCAGGAACCACCTGGGTTCTGGTCGCGGAGAGTCCGCACGCCGTACAGATGGAGGCGTCGTGGGCTACTGAGGCGAGTTGAAGAGCGGCCCGGTCAGGCGTCGTGGTTTGCTCCATGGACTAAGTTCATGCTCACCAGAAGCTCAGCAATCTCAACGGCGTTCGTTGCAGCGCCCTTACGGACATTATCGCTGACCACCCAGAAGGCGAGCCCATGCTCAACGCTGGCGTCGGTGCGCACTCGCCCGACATAGATCTCGTCGCTGCCTGCTGCGGCTGCCGCCAGAGGGTACGAGTGGTTCGCAGGGTCATCAACCACCGTTACCCCTTGCATGGCAGCAAAGGCGGTACGAGCCTGGTCTGGGCTGAGCGCCCGAGATAGCTCGACGTGCACCGCCTCGGAGTGGCTTCGTTCAACTGGAACCCGAACTGCCGTTGCAGTGATGCGCAGCTTCGGCAGGCCGAGAATCTTTCTACTCTCGTTGACGACCTTCGTCTCCTCTTTGGTTGAACCGTCTGGGAGGAATACATCAATGGCGGGAATTGGGCTCGATACGACCGCGTGCGGGTAGATTGTTGAGATGGCGCTGCCCCCGCTCACCACTGTGGCACGCTGCTGATCGAGATCCACGACCGCTTTTGCACCCGCACCCGAAACCGCCTGGTAGGTCGCAACAACAACGCGCTCGAGTCCCGCTGCATCAGAGAGCGCCTTGAGAAGTGGCGCTAGCTGCATGGTTGAACAGTTCGGGTTGGCAATGATGCCGTTGTGCGTTGTGAGTGCTCCAGGGTTTACCTGCGAGACAACAAGCGGAACTTTTGGATCCATGCGCCATGCGCTGGAGTTGTCGACGACGACACATCCACGAGAAGCAGCTTCTGGTGCATACGTGAGGCTCGCTGCCCCACCTGCGCTAAAGATTGCAATATCAACACCGCTGAACGATTCAGGCTGAACCTGCTGGACCGGAACCTCAGCGCCGCGAAAACGCACGGTGCGGCCACCGCTCGTTGACGCAAGTGGTACAAGCGTGAGCACAGGAAAGTTGCGCTCTTCAAGCACGGAGATCATGGTCTGCCCAACAAGCCCGGTTGCGCCGAGCACGGCGACTACGTAGCCCTCTGGGTGCGATGCGTTGCTCATGCTGCCCAGTATACGACTGAGGACCTGCGGTTTGACCGCAAGTCCTCAGTTGCTGTCCTAACGTTTAGGAGCACGGTTACTCCTGAGGTGCGGCCTTGTGACGCTGCATGGCGGCGCGGCGCGAGAGGTTGACGCGACCCTGGCGGTCAACTTCGGTGACCACAACCATGATCTCGTCGCCCACGGCGACCTCATCCTCGACGGTGTTCACACGATAGTCAGCGAGCTCGCCGATGCGCACGAGGCCTTCCTTGCCTGGAAGGATCTCGACGAAGCAGCCGAAGCCCATGATGCGGGTGACCTTGCCCATGTAGAGCGCGCCGAGCTCAACCTCTTTGGTGATCCCATTGATCGCATCAAGGACGCCCTTGGTGCGCTCTGGGTCAGCCGAAGCGATCTGCACGGTGCCGTCGTCCTGCACGTTGATATTGACCTGGAAATCATCCTGCAACTTGCGGATGACTGCGCCACCCTTACCAATGATGTCGCGGATCTTCTCCGGATTGATCTTGATCGTGGTGATGCGTGGGGCGAAATCAGAGAGCTCTGGTCGAGCTGTGCTGATGATCGCGTCCATCTTGTCGAGGATCTCAAGTCGCGCAGCGAGCGCATCCTTGAGGCCGGTGCGAATGATCGCCCCGTTG
>RGBZ01000055.1 GCA_009919365.1 bacterium | reverse complement strand
CCCTGAGAAGGTATCGGACACTTGGATATAAAGCGGATTAATCTGAACAACATCATCCCCAGCACCAGCCACGATGAGCACAGCATGCTCGTTGTTGCCCGAGGCAGCATTGGCATCGATCGTGTCAGCACCGCTTGTCCCCAGCACCACCCGTAAGCCAGCCCCGCCCAACACCGTATTGCCTGCCACATCGGACACCACAATCGTGGCCGAGGTCACTCCGCTTTGGTCGTTGAGGGCTACCACACCCGCTGTAGGAGCACTGAGCACAAGTGACGAACCCGTGATCGAGCTCCCCACGCTACTGCGCAAATAGGCAGAACCTGCCTCATTGCTTGTGATTGCAATCGAGTCACTCGATGCAGATCCTAGCCACTGCGCCGTCGTGACCACTGGCGGAGTCGTATCCACCCGCACCGGCTTAATCGCCGAGAACGAGAAGTTGCCTTCAGAATCTGACACCTTGGCCCGATAGAAGTACTCGCCATCAGCCAAACCTGTCTGGTCAACACTTGCCGCGGAATCAGCCACTGCACCTAAAGCATCTAGTCTCTGGAACGTACCAAACGATCCCGGTTCATTATCCGCAAGGCTTAAGGTGAAACTATTGTCGTTCGTGATCGAATCCGCGGGGTCACCTGAATTCGTAAAGTCTCCAAAACTTACTTCACCAGGTCGCGGCCCCACACTAATCTTAGCGTTATAAATACCAATCGTATCGGCCCACAAGCTCGGATTGGAACCAAGGCTCAAACGGACCGAGAAATTTTCATCGACTTCGTTGTTGTCCGCGTCTTTCGTTGCCCCAATGCGGAAGGTCTTGCTGGTCTCACCGGGCGCAAACTGCAGCGAGCCCGAAGTCAGTGCTTGCTTCACACCAGGCGGGTCGACCCTAAAGTCAGCGATCGTATTGGCACCACCGCCTGGCACAACCTCCCACTGGGTGCTAAAACCCACCGAAGTATCGCCAGCACGTGTAACGGTCACGACCAAATCAAAGCCATCGGGATTCAATGCCTCGCGCATGGCACCGCCCGAGGAATCGGCAAAACTGAGTACGGGCCTGAGCGCACCCACAGCAAACACGGTGTCATTAAAACGCAGTTGCTCAATGCCCGTAACCGTATCGATCTCACCGCTTGCAAGATGGGTGAGTGTGAGCTTGCTTGGATCGCTTGTTATATCGATCCTGTAATCGGAACGATTGCCAGCAAAGACCGCCACATCCATCGCGCCCGCTTCTGCACCGCCAAAGCTATCGGCTCCCGCCGCATCGCGACCACCGTCCAGGTAATCAGCACCTGCCCTCGCGGCAATCGTATCTGCGCCTGCACCACCCAAGATGTAATCATTCCCCGAAGAACCAAGGATCGACTCGGCTAGAGCACCGCCAGACACACTCACACCGCTGCGGGCTGCCCTGATCACGATTGCCGAGGCATCAATGATCTCAACACCCGCGATGCGGCTATCGATCGTGACGCTGTTTACCGAGTCGAGATCCTTATCGATTACAAGGCGGTCCTGACCCTCCCCGGCATCAATCATCATTGCCGACCCGGTGTAGGTAATCACATCATCGCCACTACCTGCATCGATCGAATCAGCGCCGCCTCCACCTCGGATAATGTCGTTGCCTGCACCGCCTCGGATCGTGTCGCCAAAGGCACTACCCACCAAGGTGTCGTTGTTTGCACTACCTGTGATCGATACAGCCGCTAGAGCAGCCGATGCATCGACTGCTTCAATATTCGTAACACGTACATCGCCCGTTAGCGCAATCGATTGCACCAACCCTGCTGTGGTTTGCAGAGCCAGTGTGTCGTAACCCGTCCCCCCATCGACCCGATAAGCGAGGCTATCGCCGCCTGCACCAAGTACCAGACCGATCACATCGTCGCCTGCGCCTGCACGGATGCTGTCGGCACCACCCCCACCGATGAGGGTATCGGCTGCAGCGTTGCCCTCAATGCTCTCGGCGCGCGTGGTGCCACGCAACAGAAGCGATACCTGGTCCACCAAGCCATCGGCAAGCACCCTTGTAGCGGTGAAAACCGGATCGCCCCCAACCTTTAAATTCACACCGGCACTACTCACCCGATTGGCCGCAAGATCGACCGTGATGAGCGATGAGCCTGGGTCGCCACTTAAGACTAGGCTCGCTGAGCCCGGTAAGACCAGAGCCAGCGGGTTGGCTTGCTGATCGACTGTAGCGGTGATTGAATCGGATGCAGCCAGCCCATCGTTGACCACAAAGACAACACTGCGATCAACTTGCGGCGAATCGGCAGCCGTCGAAAACTGAATGCCTCGCAATAGCTTTTGGAAAGTATCGAGCGATGCACCGCCCGCTTTGCTCAGGATGAGATCGGTACTTCCTGCACCCGTGATCGACACACCGGACGATGTGGCCAAGGCCAACGCACCCTCCGATAATCCCAGCGAGTCACCGGCTACAAGGCCTGTGGTAATGGCCGCACGAAGACTGACAAGCGTGCCGCTATCGGGATCACTTAAAAACGCCTGCGGCGCAATTGCCAAACCTTTCGGGTTGAGTGCGCGCACAAACTCGGCACTGATCGTATCGCCTGCAACCGCATCACCGCTCAGATCGATCCGGGGCTTATCGTTGGTGGCGCTGATGACCACGCTTTTGATCAAGGGCTGTGAACTTGCACCTTGAGCATCGGTGAGGCTGAGTGCCACAGCGCGCGCGCTGGTATCGGGATTATCGCTCTTATTCTTATAGACGATTTGGGCAAGCGCAGCCTCCCAAATCGAATCGGCGGCAACCCCACTAAGCGTTAGCGCGCCGGTACTCGGATCAAAATTTGTTGCGATTAGGCCAGCTGGCAGTGTGCCGGCTACTTCAAGACTGTCTTGCCCAGGCCGGTAGTTTGTGGTGATCGCAATGCGCGCACCAGCGTAGGTGGTGCTGTCGGGGTCGTCGATACTCAGGCCACTGAAGACCGACACCGCAGCAGGGCTGAGAGCCGCGTCGAGCGCTTCGGTGTAGCCCACCGTGCTCGAGCCCAGGCTAAGCGTGGGAGCATCGTTGACTGCAAACACGTTGACCGTATGCGCGCTCAGGGTACTCTGACCTGCAGTGGAGTCGCCAAAGGAACCGTTATCCCAAACCCGAATCTCAAGCAACCGGTCGGCCACCGATGGGTCATCGCTCGTGTTTGAAAAGTTCAAGGCGCGCAACGCCGACTCGTACTTTGCAAGCGACGCGGTGCCGCTGATCTCAAGGGTCAATACGCCGCCCGCAAGCGTGCTTGCGCTTGTCAAGCCGCTATCGAGCGTGCCCACCGTGATGGTGTCGCCACTTTGACTGTTGGTGAGGCGAATCTGCGCTTTGCTCAGGTTTGCGCTATCTGGGTCAAGCACTGAGAGTCGTTGCGCGAAACCTGCCCCTGCGCCCCCCTCAATGAAACTCACAGCGCTTGCGCCACTGAGTACCGGTACATCATTAACCGCTTGCATCGGCACACTGACGCTCGCCACTTGGGAGGTCAGGGACGTGAGTGCTGCATCCACCACCACATACTTGATCGTTGCCGGCTGATCGCGGTTTGCGTCGGGCGTAAAGCGCAAGTCCACGGCGCCTGCGCTGACCGCAAGCGTATCGCCACCCAACCCTAAAGCAATCGCTGCCCCGTCGGCAGCCTTGCGCACCACGCCGCCTTCGACAGACACGATCCGAATCGCAATCGGAGGCGTGCCGTCAGGATCCGTCAGCGTGCCGGTGTTGATACGAACATTGGCAGCCGATGGGGATGCATCCTCGATAACCGCACTAGCGCCAAGCACGGAAGCACTTCCACTTGCGCCTGCGTTGGGCGGCGTGTTGGAGGACTTCTTCACCGTCAAGATCTGCTCGGTGGGATCTGCGGTGCTTATCGAATCATCATCGCTCACCGAGATACGCAAAACGCTATCTGCGGTGGTACTGGAGGTGATGGATAAGCTTGCAAGGGCTGCATTCACATCGGCTGTTAAGCCGCGCAGGCTTAGTTGATTGGTGCCTAGACCTGAGACAAGACTATCTGCGCCCGATACCGCCAAGGCATCGCCTGCGTCTGCCACAAGGGTCACGGTCAGCCTTGGGCTATCGGTGTCGTTCACCGTGATGCCGACAATCGGGCTTGATAGCGCCTGTTTTGCAAACACGGTGGCTGCGCCCGCAGCCGAGCCCGGCAGGCTCAACCCGGGACTCGCTGCTCCAACGCCAATGGCAAACACAGCTTGTGCATCCGGTGTCAGCGCTTGGTCGTCGGCGCTGGTTACCGTCACCGGCACCAATCGCTGACCAGGTGCCGCCGTAAACTGTAGTTGCTCAAGCACTTGCTCAATCGGCGAGCGGCTTTGTCCTGCTTGCACCTCATCGGAACCGGTCACACTGATGCGACCCTCGCTTTGCACCACCGCTACCCCGAGCGTTGCGGCAAGCGCGCGCGTTGCATCGCTCACCGAGAAGCTTCCCGGGTATGTGCTGTCGGCCCCTGGACTCAAGCTGAGGCTTACCGTAAGCGTGCTGCTATCACTATCACTCACCCGAATGCCAGAGGCGGTATCAGCGCCCAGCGTGCCAAGCATCGGGCTCGACTGACCTGCGATTGCAAAAACCTTCGAGGGCAGGCTTTGTTGTGGACTTTGTAACACACTAAAGCCCAGGGTATCGGCACCACTCACAAGCGATGCACCAGAGCCTGCCGATGCACTCACGGTGATGTTGCCGCTTTGGGCATTGGCGCCAAGCGAGAGGCCCATACCGCTTAGCTGCGCTGCAAGCTGATCTCGCGTTCCAGACAGGCTGCTGCCAAGTGCTGCGCCAAGACTATCGGTCAGACCCACGCCAGCCGGTAGCGTAAACTGTAACGTGATGATTTCGGTATTGTTAAAGAAATCAAGACTTGGGGCTTGAAGCTTTGTGCGGCCCGCGGCCGCCAACTGAAGATCACTACCTAGGTTGATTTGCGGACGACTCGGGTCGTCATCGAGAATCTGTCCGGCGAGCCGGTCCCGATCAAATTGTGCGAGTCCCGAGTCATCGAATAACCTGATTTGAAAGGGCTCATTGCCCTCTTTGACCGTATCGCCAGCAAGGGCGAGCGTGACCACGGCCACCGAATCGCCGGCAGCAAAAGACACGGTGCCGCTTAAGGCTGCACCCGGCGCAAAGTCGTTGAGATCAAGCTGAGTACCACCACTTAACGCATATCGCAAGCTTGAAGCGGTGGCGGTATTGCCTTCGCGGGTGACTTTGAAGCTGATTTGTTGCGCAGTACCGGTGTCGCCTTCGCGCACCTCGGTACTGCCTGCACTGACCGTATCGATACTAAAACGCGCAGGTACGATAGTACCAACCGAGGCCGCTTGTACGTCGCTGCTAAATGCGCCTGTATAGGTGTTGAGCTGCGTGACCGACGCGGTTCCGTCGTCCTTCAAGTCCACCAAATAAGCCGATAAGGTATCGGCACCGCCACCCTGTGCAACACGCTGCACCTTGGCAATCTCAGTCAGCGACGCTATCGCTTGACTGGCATTGGCGGGGGTGCTCGAACCGCTCGTGCTGATTAAATCCACCGCTTGATTGACCACTGCGGTGATTTTTTCAAGCGAGGTAGCCCGGATCGG
>RGBZ01000054.1 GCA_009919365.1 bacterium | reverse complement strand
GAGATTGCGCGATATGAGGCGCTCATGGCCGCAGGCACGCGCATTACGGTGCTCGCCACTGGCGCGAAGCCGAGCGACCCACGGCTTGCACCACTCGACTACCGTGAGCTGCAGCACAGCACGCGCGAGCTCCCGAACCAGTGGGTGCTCGCCTCCGACGATCCTGACCAGCTTGCGTTCGTTAGCTACGAGATCGGTGATCCTGCACTCTTCGGTGTGGGTGGTGCTGCGGCGGAGGGGAAGCGATTCGTGGGCTTCGTCAGCGACGACCCGGGCGTTGTTGCACTGCTGATCACTGCGCTCGATGGCGTGCCGCGGCCGATCCCGAAGGCGGCGCCCCCTGCACCATCACCAACTACGGTCTCGCTCGTTGCCGACGTCGACAAGACGGCCGCCCCCGATGTGCAGGCTGGGCCGGGTGCGGTGGTGATTGCCGTGGGCCGCAACGATGACCGTCGCGCGTTCCTCACCGGCGCCGCCATCGCCAAGCGCGATGGTCGCTCGATCGTTCTCGTTGATCGAAGCTCAGAAGGGTTCACCGACCCGTACATGGACCTGCGCGGCGACGACGTTAATCGCCCATCACCAGAGCGACTCTTCAACGAAGACATTGCGCGACGCGAAGGGCGAGGCCTGCTCGTGAACTTTCTTGAGGCGGCGCGACTCCTTGGCCTAGAGGCGGGCGGCTGGTTCCCCGTGAAGGCTGGTGCCGATGGACTCGCCGAGGCGGCTCGCCGATTTGATGGCAGCATCTTCGTGCTTCCACCTGAGGCTGCGAAGCCAGGACTCGCAGAGCGTCTTCGTGGCATGGCGCTCGACAAGCTCACCGCTCAGCTTGGTGCGCCTGTCCTCGTTGCGCTGTAGGCGGCGCTTCGCTCGCGCGCTCTCCCAATACCAGAGGGGCTTCTTCTACTGCCTCCCGCGTTTAGCGCTTCTCTGTGTTTTGGCCTTTCGGTTCGATCGTTATCGGTAGTCGCGGACAGGTGCAGCGCTCGTTGAGCGGCACGTGCTTCAGCGCGTACTCAATGTGTTCGCCGCAACCCTCCCAGGTTGGCTTGCCGCAGGTGGCGCAGGCAATCTCATGACACATCGTGCTACCTCTCTGCTGCTGCGGCGGCGCGGTTGTCGAAGTTCGCCGCAGATTCAATCGTAGGGTAGTGCCAAATGCGAGCGAAACCAAAGATCACCAGGGGGACAAGGGTCTGCAACACGGCACCCACGATGAGGGCGGCTGGGCGACCGAAGGCGTTGCCGAGCAGGCCCCCCACCACGTATCCAAACGTGGCACCGAAGCCCCAGGTCAGGGTGCGATTGATTGACATGATTCGGCCAAGGAGGCGGTCGGGCACCGCCTGCTGTCGGAAGGTGGTGACGGGCACCACATAAATGAGCAGGAAGTAGCCGCCAATGAAGAAGTTGGCGAGCGAAAAGAGTGGCGCCATGTCACGCGGCACAAAGGCGGCTGCGGGGAGCAGGAACTCGTTGATGCCAAAGAGGGCGGTGCCGATGATCAGGAGCTTGCCAAATCCCACACGCTTCACCAGGTACGGCGCGGTGATGCTCCCGAAGAAGCCGCCAAGGAATCCAGCAGAGGCAATCGCGCCAATCAGCGCCGGATCAAAGCCCAAGTCAATGCGCTGGAAGATGATCGCCTGGCCGATCATGATACTGAAGGCAACGTTGCCATTCACCGCTTCGAGTGTGATGAGGCGCAGGTTCGGTCGAATCCACAGTTCGCGCACCCCTTCGGTGAGGTCGTGCATCAGCGTGTTGCGCCTCTTCGGCGCCGGAGGTTCTGGCGTGCGAATTGCGCGGAGACTCACGTAGCTCACAGCAAAGGTGACCGCGTCTACCACCATCACAAATGGCGCGCTGAAGATGCTGATCAGCGCACCAGCTACCCCTGGGCCAACAAAGCCTGCACCCTCGCCCATGATCGCCATGCGCGCGTTGAGCTTGAGGAGTGTTGCGCCACTCGCGAGTCGCGGAATGTACGCCGGCCATGCCACGTTGAAGAAGACGGTCGCAGCCCCAAGACCAACCTGCATCGCAATGAGGAGCGGCAACGTGAGAACGTTCAGCACGTACGCTAGTGGAATGGCGAGGAGCAGCAGCACGCGCACCGCGTCGGCGGCGAGCAGGTAGGCGCGCCGCGACGAGCGATCCACCCAGACTCCGGCCTGGAGTCCGATAAACAGATACGCGAGTGTTGAGGCGGCGCCGAGAAGCCCCGTGCCGAGGGAGTCGGCGCCAAGCAGGTCGACCGCCATGATTGGCAGTGCGAGTTGGGTGATTGAATCACCAATCAGTGAGACGCCTTGACCTGCGGTTACGAGTCGCAGGTCGCGCGGGTTGTTCTTTGTGATCGCTGTGGCGCGCGCCATTAGATGAAAAAGGCCGCCATCACGGCGGCGGGTAGACGGCGCGACATGGTGGCTATTCGCCGATCGTTGCCCAGATGAAGCCCATCATCAGGAAGAAGCCTGAGAAGAGGGCGACGAGTCCGACCGAGCCATACGGCGATGCGGCGGTCTTATCGGTGAAGGTGCCGAGCAGCAGGCCGAAGCCAACCGCCCATACGAGCCAGGCTACGCCCCACAGCACCTTGCCATTTGGGCCGGTAACGAAGCGGCGAACCCATGCGGTCTCGCGCCGCTCCGAGCTCATCGCCGCCTTCTGGAAGATAAAGACGAAGCCGCCACCGATCGCCATCGAGATGAAGAACTCGATCGGGTGTGCGAACGGGAGCGTGAACATATCCATGCCCCCAATCATAGCGGGCGGAACTCTGGCACGATCAGGGCATGTTGAGTTGGTTGGATGAGTTCCTGATCCCCCTGATTACGAGCATGTATGAGGCGGTCGGCTACCTCGGGGTGGCGATCGCCATGGCGGTTGACGCCTCGAGCTTCCCCGTGCCGAGCGAGTTCATCCTCCCCTTCGCCGGCTTCCTGGTGGCCGACCCCACGGCGGTCGAGCCGCTTACTGGGGGGCGCTGGCTCCTGCTCCCCACCATCGCCGCCGCCACCCTAGGCGGCCTGGTCGGCACCTGGGGCGCCTATGCGATTGGCGCCTATGGCGGCCGCCCCCTGCTGAACCGCTTCGGACGCATCGTGCGCATCGACCCTGCCGATCTCGACCGCGCCGATGCCTTCTTCGCGCGGCACGGCGGCAAGATCGTCTTCTGGAGCCGCTTCATTCCACTCCTGCGCACCGCCATCTCGTTCCCCGCCGGTATCGCCCGCATGCCGCTCGGTCGCTTCCTTCTCTATAGCGCCGTCGGTTCCCTTGTGTGGAACAGCGCCCTTATTGGTGGTGGTGCCGCACTCGGTCAGAACTGGGAGCAGGTGAAGGAGTGGCTGAAGCCGCTCGACGCACTGCTGTTGATCGTTGGCTCTCCGGCCCTGATCTTGGTTGGTGCCTGGCGGCTTGGGCTACTTGCGCGGCTACGCGGCGCTCGCCGCGATCGTCGCGGGTAGGGTGCTGTGAAGATCGCCGTCATCAGCGACGTTCACGCTAACCTCGCCGCGCTGCAGGCGGTGCTCGCCGACATCGACGCCGTCGCCCCTGATGCGACGCTTTGGCACACCGGCGACGTGGTTGGCTACAACGCCGAACCGAACGAGGTGGTTGCGCTATTGCGTGATCGTGGTGCTGTTGGCGTGATGGGGAATCACGACGCGGCGGTGCTCGGTGAACTTGAGGTGCGGTGGTTCAATCCTGTCGCGGCAGCTGCAGTTCGCTGGACCGCGACGCACCTCACCCACGAGAACGCCTCATGGCTTCATGCGCTGCCGAAGATCAGCGAGATGGGTGCTGCAACGCTGGTGCACGCGAGCCTGCTGAAACCACTTGAGGAGTATGTGATCTCTGCCGATGGCGCGCGTGAAAACTTGCTGGCGCTATCGACCCCGGTGCTCTTTCACGGCCACACCCATGTTCCCGCGTATTGGGCACTGCGCGGTGGTCAATCAACCTCGGTGGTGATTGATGGTCGCGCGCAACCACTCCTCTCACCATCGCTGATCAACGTGGGCTCTGTTGGCCAGCCACGCGACGGCGACGTGCGCGCAAGCTGGGTGCTCTGGGATCGCAGCGACGATGGCTCGGCGATTGGTGCCCTTGGCACCGTGCAGTGGCGACGGGTTGCGTACGATGTCGCACGCACGCAGGCGCTGGTACGTGCCGCTGGGTTGCCAGAGTTTCTCGCCGAACGCCTTGCGGCAGGGGGGTGAACGTGGCCCTGCGACGACTGCCACCATTTGAGCGACTCGGTGCGTTCATGTTTGCGCATCGCCGTGCGGTGATCGGCGTATGGGTAGTGGTGCTGCTGCTTGCACTGCCGCTTGCGCCGCAGGCGCCGGGTGCGTTGCAGGCGGGTGGTTTCGACCTACCAACGTTGGAATCGGCACGTGCACGTGCGCTGCTCGAAGAGGAGCTTGGCGCACCACCGTCGGCACTGGTGCTCGCGATCTCCTCTGACGCGATGCTGCCTGGATCAATGGAGTTTGAGTCGGCAGCGGCACGCGCCGTTGCTGGTATTGCTAGCGCCCCACACGTCGTTGGCGTTCGTTCGCACCTGATCGCACCGTCGCAAGTGAGCGTTGAGAACGGCATCGTGTACGACGTTGTCTTCTTGGACCTTAAGCCCGACGACTCCCCAGCGGCACTTGATGGCGTTGCGGCGGCACTGGTCGATGTTGAAGGACTCACCGTGCAGATCGCAGGAGGCCCCGCCTTCTACGCCGACATTCAAAGTGTGTCGGAGAGCGATCTTCGCCGCAGTGAGTTGATCAGCCTGCCGCTTGCAGCGATCGTCTTGCTGTTGGTCTTTGGTTCAGCCGTTGCGGCGGGGCTGCCACTCGCCGTTGGTGGTGCTGCGGTGCTGATTGCACTCGCTGCAATCTTCGGTGTGGCACAGGTCACACGCATGAGCGTCTTCGTGTTGAATCTCACCACGCTGCTTGGACTTGGGCTCGGTGTTGATTACTCGTTACTGATGGTGTCTCGATTCCGCGAGGAGCTCGGTCGTGGCAGTGCGCGTCGCGCCGATCGTGTGGCGCTCGCGGTGCAGCGCACCGTGGCAACCGCCGGACGCGCCGTCTTCTTTAGTGGGGTCACGGTCATGCTCGGCCTGGTGGGTCTGGTCCTCTTTGACTTCGCGATCCTGCGCTCGATTGGCATCGCCGGCGCCATCACCGTGGCGCTCGCCGTGATTGCCAGTCTCACGCTGCTCCCCGCCCTGCTGGGGGTGCTCGGAGCACGGGTCGACCGCCTCGCCGTGCGCAAGGTTGCCTATGAGGAGCCGAGTGAGCAGGGTCGCTGGGCTCGCCTAGCGCGCGGCGTGATGCGCCGCCCCCTCGCCGTTGCCGTGCCAACCCTGGTCCTCTTGGTCGCGCTTGGTTCGCCATGGCTCGGCGTGAAGTTCAACGCCCCCGACGGCAGCATCCTTCCCGAGCGCGTGCCGAGCCGCCAAGCGCTCGACGCACTCACGAGCTCATTCGGTGAGGGTGAGTTCGCACCGATGACCGTTGCGGTGCGGACCGACGGCGATGTCACCACGCCTGAGAACATCGCGCTGCTCTTTACCTGGGTACGCGCGCTCGAGGCTGATCCGCGTGTGGCGCGTGTCGATTCCATCGTCTCTATTGATGAACGTCTCACGCTGGCGCAGTACCAGCTGCTCTACGACTCACCGACTGGCGCGCCACCTGATCGCTACGTGCAGCAGTTGTT
>RGBZ01000053.1 GCA_009919365.1 bacterium | reverse complement strand
AGTTGGTACCATCGCGAACCCCGCAGCACTAGGATCTGCTCAAACGACAGACGTGTTGTTGAGTTTCTGAGGCGCCAGGTCTTGCACTTCATTCTAGCCATTCCATCTAGAGGATCTTCTTCAACTGATTTTGTGCCGACACCCAGTGTTTGGCGGTGGACTTATAGCGCCTTGGGAGATGCATCGCCACGGACTTAGAGAGCTCGTAGGCGGTGACGATCCGACAGCCTTCGGGGATACCGCCGGCTCGCAAGCTTTCCCCATAGAATTGGGTGAAGTGGTGCGTGACGGCGGCCGGCCCCGTGGTGAACCACACATTGCCCCCCTGACGTGCAAGCACCTGCTCCACCAGATGATCACGTAACGCGATCAGCCACGGGTGTTGGGGTACGGCTGCGATCCAGTTGTTGCCGATGGTGCCAAGATCCTCTTGGAGCAAGACCAGTTGCTCGCCACCTTCCAGCAGGTGATCCGTCGGACACCGCGCCACATCATCACTGTCGGCGTAGATGCCGCCTTGCACCACTAAGTAGGCAATGCGAAACAAGTCGGCACGCATCGCAGGGTGGCGCGCCTCACGGAAGGCTTGCCGCACCCGAAGCGGTGCATGGCGGCGAAGAAACGCTTGAGCGGTCTCATCGTTAAAACACTCATAGAACGCGTGCGGATGGTGCTTCACCCACGATTGCATGCAGCTTTGAATATCCTCAGGGATGTCGGGTGAGTCCCAAAATTGCACAATCCGCAGCGCAATGGCCCTTGTGGATGACTTGCCCCCAGAGGACCATCGAAAGCCCTCGGTTTGCCTCAGTTGGTTGAGCCATATCATGCCAAGACCGAGATAGCGCGGATAGGCCTGCACGATAGCTTCAAGCCCCCGGCGTTGCTCGCGCTTCTCAAGCCCTTCGTCGCACTGTTTGCGCCAGTGGGCTAAGGCATCGACCGCCGATTGGTTGCTGCCCAACTCGGTGGCAAGCCCACCGATAAAGCCGTGCTTGAGGCGTCGCCGTTCGGCATGCTGGCCTTGGCGCACCAAACCGTCATCGATGGCAAAGTGTAGATCTAGCCCCTTTTGAATAGCTCCTTGCATGAAGTAAAACCGCACCAAGAGCGGACCCACATTCGTATGGATTTGAACCGACGGCGGTAGGGATTGGAGTGTCTTGACCGCACCATCGACGGCGTACCGTGCCGCAAAAAGAAGCGCCTTTAGGCGACACCACTGCAGCTGTTCGGCAGGCTCCGGGGGCACGCGCTCAAACAAGTACTGGCCTGCCGCATCGAGCTCACCCATTTTGAGTAAGGATTCCACCGCGCAGGCGCGCAGTGCGCTGGCTTGCGGGTGAGCATCAAGGGCGTTCAACACCAAGGCCTTCGCAGTCTCCCACTCACCCTTTGCCATCGCGATACGGGTTTGGAGTACCGCCACACTCGCCGGATCAGCGCCTTGAGTCTGCGCCTTGACGAGCGATGTCTCGGCTGCCTCAAAGTCGCCTGCCTGCCACTGCAGGCTTGCCAAGTTAGGCCATAGCTCGTTACCCCGAGGCATATCCACCATCGCGGCTTCGGTCTGTTGAGCCGCTTCGGCGTAGTCATCGACCCCAACGGCGATATGCGTTAGGAGCCACCGCGCTTGCCAAAAGCGTGGGTGCTTTTGCAGCAGTGCACGCAGTCGTCCTTGGGCCTCTTCGGTGTGGCCCCTAGCGTGTAGGGCTTGCGCCAAGCGAAACTGACTTGAGACGTGATCGGGCTTTAGCGCTGCTGCAGCGCGTGCGTGGTGCAGGCATTGCTCGGTGTCGCCTCGCGCCTTGGCGGCCTCGCTTTGCTGCCTGTGCACCGCAAACGCTAACGCCTGAGCCTTAAAGGCTGCCCACCCCTTCTGATCCAACGTCTGCATCCATCAGCCCGTGTGGCGCTGAACCCTCACGACGGTGATATCTGGCATGGCGTGGGTTGCGCCTTGAGCGCCTTAGCGATGTGATCGAGTTGGCCTGAGATGGCGGCAGGCACTTGGCGTGCAAACTGCACCCGCGGCAGCCGCCGCTCGATGATCATCGGCTCCACCGGATACAGCGCTTGGTACTCGGCATAGTTATCAAAGCCACGGCGCGAGACCGCATCGATCAAGGTCTCATTAGGCACCCCTTCGGCGTACATCACATCGTGTCCCTGCGTCTCCACATGCCAGTACACCACATCGCCCACCCAGCGCTGCACTTGCACAATGCTTTGCCCATTGACAAGCGCCTGCGCATGAATCAGATGCCCTTGCAGGAGCAGCGCATGGTCGGGTGAAAGGTAGAGATCACGCTTGGGTAAGCCCCCGCCCAACGCCCCCGCACGGATACACACCGGCATCAGGCGCGGATCCATCCACGCCCTAGCGCGCAAGCGCTGCACCCCAAGCCAACGCACCTCGCTCTCACCCAAGGAGCCATCGGGCTGTAGCGTCACAATCCGATCACCCCGCCGCAAGCGCTCCACCGCCACCTCCCCACCCGGGGTGAGCACCGCCGTGCCTTGCACCAAGCAGTAGGGCACATCGGTGAGCGTCACATCGTTACCCGTGCCGCCTTGGTAGCTGATCTTCATAAACCGTGAGCCTGCAGCAAACACCGCCCCCTCAGGCAAGTTAGCGAAGCTGCCCACCACGGCGTCGCTGCCATCATTGCTGATGATGGTGAAACTGTCCCACGGCCGACTCTGAAAACCCACGCTCACCGAGAGCACCGCATCGGTGATATCGACCGCTCCCGACACAATCAGCTGATCGTACTCGGTGCCTGCCACCGTCCCATTGAGCTCGGCATACAAGGTGCCGCCTGCGGCAATCGTTAAGCCATTATTCATCGCAAAGGCTCCGGGACTTGCCCCCGGTGCAAGCCCTGCGCCGGCCCCAATGGCCACCGGCCCTGCCACACTGCCTGTGCCGCCCAGCGTAGCGCCCTCTTCAACGGCCACCTGTCCCGTGCCGGCAATCGCACCGGTGATCACAAGCGTGCCTGCTGCCACGGTCGTGGGCCCTGTGTAGGTGTTGGTGCTTGCGAGCACCACCTTGCCCGTGCCACTTTGCTTAAAGCCCCCAGCGCCTGAGATCGGGTTGGCAACGGCCACATCATCGCTGCGTCCAAACGCTAAGGTCGCATTGGCCCCAAGGGACACTGGTGCCGTACCGAGCGAGCCGCCTGCGCCCACCTCCACAATGCCGCTGCTGATGGCTACAGGCGCATTGCTTGCCCCCACCGACCCCGTAAAGATCGTCTTACCCGTCTCAGACGCATTGGTGAAGGTCATCGTTCCGCCCACGACCGCAGGCGGTGTGCTTAAGCGTACCGGCTCCTTGGAGGTGTCGTTAATCGTCATCGAGGCACTTTGATTCTGCACCGTCACCGTGATCGACTCGGCAACAAGCTCAGTCGTATCATCATCGCGGATCGGCACCCGGATCGTCGCACCACCGTCCTTACCCACCGCGACCGTCCCGCTCATGCGCCCCTTCACCACATCGGCCGCATCAAAGTTTCCGTTGGGCACTACCGTGTAACTCAACACCGTCCCGGGGTCGACATTTTCTGTACTTAGGTTAAATACGGCCACCGACCCTTCGTTCACCGTGCTCGCAGCAGCCGTGAGCCGATACACCGGCTGTGGGGTGAGCGAGGTATCGTTCACCGTGACCGAAGCGCTTGATCCCATCGCGCTCACGGTGAGCTTTTCAAAACCCTCGGTCTTGCGATCTGCAGCGATGGGCACACTGATCGTGGCTCGACCCGTGCTGTCCACCGTGACCGCGCCACTTAGAGCACCACCCACCACATCGCCCGATGTAATCGCCGTTCCACTGATGGCGTAGGGCACCTTGCTGCCTGCAGCAACGTTGGTGGTCGAGAGTGTGAAGCTTGCCGTTGCGCCTTCGTTCACCGTGTCGGCGTTTACTGAAACCGTATAAGTGGGAACCGGCGTCTTGGAGGTATCAACAATCGCCGTGGATACCGTCTGACCCTTGGCAGAGACAGTGAGTGTTTCGTTGCCCTCCGTGAGGAGATCGGCGGCTATTGGAAGATTGAGCTTGGCTGTCCCATCAGCACCCACGATCAGGGTGCCTGTCAGACTCATCCCGCCCAGATCAGCTGCCGTGATGCTCTCGCCTGCAATCACATAGTCCACCGCCTCGCCTGCGGGTACGTTAGCGGTGGTGAGCGTGAAGCTTGCCGTGGCACCTTCGTTCACCGAATCAGCCGCTGCACTGAGGTTGTAAAGCTTAATCGGTGTGGCACCCACCACGAGCGACGCCATCGACACCACGGTGTCAGCAAACTGCACCCACTCAACGCCTGAGACCACATCACTACCTTCAGCCGTTGAACTGATCTGGTACACACTGTCGGCTTGCGAGATGATCGAGACCGTATAGGCCGCCCGATTGCCAACGTACCCCACCGTATCGCTGCCTTCACCGCCGCGAAGCGTGTCGTTGCCTTGTTCACCGAGCAGGTAGTCAGGGTTGGAGCTGCCCACAACAAGGTCGCTACCGGCACCACCAGCAAGGGTATGCCCCAGGCTGCCTCCTGAAGGCCCATAAATTATATCTGCTTCAGATCCACCTCGAATCGCCTGCGGAATCCCAATCAGGATCGGTCTTGCATCGATATTAAGTTTTTCGGTCTGCGCTGAGAAATCAAACCGTCCCTCTCCGCTTTGGGAGGTCAGCTCAACCCGACTTACACCCAAAAGATCGCTGTCAGACAGTTGAGTACTTGATATCGAAGAACCAGTAAACCGTACGATGTCCTTACCGTCGCCTACGATTGAGTCGCTATCGTCTGCAATGAAAAGATCAGCATCCGGCCCTCCGATAAGCGTATCGGCACCACTACCACCCTCCAGTGTATTGGCTTGGGTCCCACCTCGAATGAAGTCATCACCTTGTCGACCGTCAAAGTAGCCGCCTCCAGGGCCTCCCAAAATCGATTGACCCAACGCGTTACCAGTCACCGTCACTGCACCATTTACACCCTGGGCATCGAAGATCTCAAAACCCTTTACTGCATCCCAATCAATGTTTGAGTAATCTAGCAACAAGCGGTCGGTGCCTGGTCCACCATCGACAGACGCGAAACGGGTGTACTCGACGGTATCGTCGCCTTCTCCCGCGTCAACGCTATCACCCCAGGCCGCAATTGGCACGCTAAAGACGATCAGATCGTTTCCTGGTCCACCATAAATCGTGTCGCTTCCGAATCCACCATCGATGGTGTCTGCGCCACCAAACCCGCTGATTAAGTCTGCACTTCCAGATCCTCGAACCAGATCTGGACCTTCAGTCCCTAAGAGATTACTAATCGCCGAACTACCGGAAACTGTACTGCCCGAGGCACTAAACAAATAAAACGCAGGGGTTTGGATAATGTCTGGCGGCGGTAACTGATCGTGAATAAAAGTCGTACTTGGAACCGAATAAGTTATTAAGTGGCCCGTTTCAAGAACCTTTGTCGAGACTAGATCACTTCCGAAATAGCCCTGACTCGGGGGTACACCGACTAGCTCCGAATAGATCCCCTGGTTAGCAAACGTTGCATCAAGGGAGCCATTCGCAAGCACTTTTGCGACAAATACCCGCCCAATACCTGATGACATTGCAACGGATTCACTAACAAACCCACTGAATAAAACACTTCCATCGGAATTAATGGACGTGGCTTGATACGTGAGAACAGCATTATTTGCATACTTAGATCAATCGAACCCTCGACCCCAAAC
>RGBZ01000052.1 GCA_009919365.1 bacterium | reverse complement strand
GGCATTGCGCTCGAACACTTCGACCAGTTCGCGAAGTCCATGACCAGCGAGGCCTAACCCTATGGCGGCCCGCGCCGTCGTCGACCTGCACTGTCATACCAGCGCAAGCTTCGACTCCCTGAGCGACCCAGTCGCGGTTGCCCGTACCGCAGCGTCACGAGGGATCACCCATCTCGCCATTACCGATCACGACCGCATCGATGGTGCACTACGCGCCCGCGACGCGGCCACCCCTGGGCTGACCGTGATCGTTGGCTCTGAGGTGCGCACCCAGCAGGGAGACTTGATCGCCCTCTTCCTCGAACGACCCATTACCGCCGGTCTGCCCGCCAGCGAAGCGATCGCAGCGATTCGTGATCAGGGTGGTCTCGTAGGCATTCCGCACCCATTCGACGGCTGGCGCGGTTCGCTGCTGCGAGACGAGGCGGCCTACGCTGCTCGAGATCGGTTGCGCCGCCACGATCATGACGGGCGATCTCAGTACCGCCGCTGGGTTTCACACTGCGCTGCACGGCGACCTCACGCGCATTACTGGTCGCGGCGCACTTGCTGCGCGACTCTTCACGCCAATCGCAAAGATCATCAATGCCACACGAGGAAATCGCCGCATTAGACCAGGCGTAACCTTCAGCGAACGCTAGGTGATCCGATGCTTCTCGCACGACTGACGCGCCGCTCCACGATCCTTGCTCTCCTCCTCACGGTTGTTCTGGTGGCGGGCGTGGCGCGTGCCGCCACCTCATTCAACCTTGGGGAGGTTGGGGCAACACTGAATCGCGCCAATCCCGCGTGGTTGCTCTTTGCGCTTGTAGCAAGCTGGAGCACGTTTCCGCTTCGGGGGTTGCGCTGGCGCATGATCCTCTCTGCATCAGGTCTGACCATTTCGCGACGTTCCGCCACAGAGATTCTCACCCTCTCCTTCTGGGTGAACTGCGTTCTTCCGGCAAAAATGGGCGATGTCTATCGGGGGTGGCTACTCAAGCACAATGGTGCAACGTCGTTTGGCAATGCAGTCGGTACGGTGATTGCTGAGCGTCTCGTGGATCTGGCCACCGTCGCACTCCTTGGTGCCGCCTCCACGTTTGTGGCGTTCGGCGGAAAGCTACCACCGGCCGCACTCGCGCTGACCGCGATCGCGCTCGGCGTAGCTGCGGCCACCACGTTGCTCCTGCTTGTAGCCCGTGGCTTCGCCGCTGCGCTCATTTACGCACTGCCAATCCCCGATGCAATCAAAAGTGGTTTCACCAACGCTGCCACGTCGCTGCGCGCAGGGAGTGGCGGAAGAGTGATTCGTAACGCTCTGCCGCTATCGCTTGCAATCTGGATCGGAGAATCCGTGCGCCTTGCCGCCGTTGCTGCGTCACTCGGCCTTTTTGTTGTGAACCCGGCAGCGGGTCAGATCGGCATCGCGAGCACGATCTTCGTGGCGCTGGTTTCGGCGGTGCTTACGGTCGTGCCGTTTACGCCAGCAGGGATCGGTATCGTTGAGGCGGGGATGGTGGGCATCCTGGTGGCCCTCTTTGGATTCACGCCAGAATCGGCAATTGCACTGGCACTGCTCGATCGCCTGGTCGGGGTTGGTAGTTTGATTGTTGGTGGCGGTGCGCTCTTTGCGCTCTCGCCGTATCGGCGCGGCGCTGGGTCGCTGCGCTAGGGCCGCTTCTTCACGACAGGCTTCTTCACAGCAGACTTCTTTACCACCGGTCTCTTCGCAGCTGGTTTAACAGTTCGCTTGGCGGCAGGAGCCGGCTTCGCGGGAACTTTCTTCACCTTCTTGATCTTCGGCTCCTCTGCAGGGAGCGGCTTCAACTTGAGCGTACCTTCGGAGAGTTGCAGGCTGCGCTCAATGTTGAGCTTGTCCCAACCCTCTTCCATTCCAGGGGTTTCGAGGTAGTAGTTCACGTGCGCGAGGCGCGGATGGCGAATCAGTGCCGCAAGGCCGCGCGTGCCAACTTCACCGCCACCAATATGTTGGTGCCGGTCGAGCTTTGAGCCGTGCGCCGCCTTGCTGTCGTTGTAATGGATCATTACCAACTTCTCGAGCCCGATCTTCTTGTCGAACTGCTCGACGAGTTGGTCGACCTCGTCGTCACCCTTCATCTCGACGCCGGCGCCCCAAAGGTGTGCGGAGTCGAGGCAGTAGGCAACGCGCGACATGTTGACGCCGCGGGCGGCCATGGATTCATGGATGTCAATCAGTTCGTCGAGGCTCTCGCCGATGCCGTTGCCACCACCGGCGCTGTTCTCGAGCACCAAGAGTGCCGAGTCATCGGCGAGCGGAACGCCGTCCAGGATGCGCTCCACCGCCTCGGCAACGCGGGCAACACCAGCCTCGATTCCAGTACCCATGTGTGAGCCGATATGGACGTTGACGAACGAGGCGCCGTACTCGGGCGCCACGCGAAGCTCGTGGCGAAGCAGCTCCACCGTCTTCTCACGGAAGACAGGGTTCGGCCCAGCGAGGTTGGCCAAGTAGGCGGCGTGCACCGCGAGTGGTCCGAAGCCGTGCTCCTTCATGCGAGCGCGAAAGGCGGGGAGCTCCTTTGGGAGCTCGGCGCGGCGCGCCCAGCCCGTTGGGTTGCCGGTGAAGATCTGCAGTCCCATCGCCCCAACCGCTGCGGCGCGGTCGGCCGCCTTGACGAGGCCAGGCCCTGCGGCGAGATGGGCGCCAAGCATGCGGTCGAGCCGCCCAGCCGCTGCGGCTGGCGCACTGCTCTTGAGTTTCGGTCGCTTGGCTGCCATGGGGAGAGAGTGCCACGCCGCGCCGCTGACTGCTCGCCGCCTTACGCACCGTTCACCAACGCTTCACGAGTAACGGCGACCACGCCGATGGCCGCGCAGCCTGCCGCCTGAAGGGTTGCTGCTGCTGCCTCGAAGGTTGCGCCACTCGTCCATATGTCATCAACCAGAATCACGCGATCAGGCAGCGGGACTCCCGCACGTACGGCGAAGACACGATCCATCACCCGCCGCCGCTCAGCTCGACCGAGCGAGTGCAGCGCCGGTACCGCCCTGGTTCGTGCCAAGAGTGGCACCAGTGCACAAGGAAGCGCTCGTGCGGCAGCTGACGCAATCAGCGCGGCATGATCGAAGCCTCGATCGCGGAGCCGCGCGGGATCGGTGGGAATCGGCACGAGTGTCGCGTCACCGCCGAGCTCTTGTTGCACAGCACGGATCGCACGTCGTAGCCCAAAACCGAGTGGCTCTGCCAACGCGGGATGGTCATGGAACTTGAGCGTGCGCACCACTTCGCCGAGGCCACTCTCGTACGGACCAATCCAGGCGCCAGCAGCGCAACCGAAAGGCGCATCACCCACCTCCATACGACCGTCACCAGTAAGGCCAAGCGCATCGCCGCACTCGGAGCAGAGGAGTGCCCCTTCAATGCCGCATGCGCCACATCGTTGAGGGGCGAGGAGCGTCAAGACTGGTGCAGCGGCGCGCTGCAACTCGGCAAGTGCATCGCGGGCCCGCTCGGTGAACTGCATCCCCGCAGGATCGTGCCTCTCACGTACCCTCTGCGTATCGGGCGGTACGATAGGCGCATGACCTCCACCACCGCCTGGACCGTACGAACCCTGCCGCTCGCCGAACTGCCGGCAAGCGAGTGGGAGCGACTCCTGGCAACCAACCCAACCGCAAGCGCGTTCAGCCACCGGGCCGTGCATGAGGCATGGTGGATCGGCTACGGCGCAGACGCCACTGACGCCTCACTCGCGGTCTACGACGCTGCCGGCGTGCTCCGCGCCTATCTCCCACTCATGCTTCGACCAGACGGCGTGCGCTATCTCGGAGCGACGTATCACATCGATTACGCCACAGTGTTGATTGACCTCAGCGATCGAGAGCGAGCAACCGCCGTAGCAGAGGCGCTCGTCGCACATCTTTTCGCCGACAGAGCGGCACTCGACCTGCGCCGCTTGCGTCGTGCCGATCGCGCGCACGAACTACTTATGAGCGCACTCGCGACCAACAACAACAGAACAGCAACACTTGTGGTTGAAGAGCCTGCACCTGCAATTGACCTCACGAACATCACCACCTTTGATGGCCATCTTGAGCGCATCGACAAGAAGGACCGCCATGAGATCCGCCGAAAGGTTCGACGCGGTGAAGGAGCCGGCGTCACAATTAGTGCAAAGCCGCACGCCGTTGACGACCTCGCAGAATTCATCAAGCTGCACCGTGCACGATGGGGCCACCACGGTCTCTTCACCGAAGATGAGAAGGGCGCACGTGATGAGACCTTTATGCGCGAACTCTTTGCTCGGGCACCAGACGGTTTGGTCACGATCGCCGTTGCGCGCAATCTTGAGTTCGGCGCGTTTGCTGCTGGACTCTTCTTGCGTGACGCCACGGGCATTCGCTATTGGAACGCTGGCGGTGAGCTTGCCGCACGCGCGCTCTCGCCAGGCATCCTGCTCTTTGCACACGGGCTGCAGATGGCAATCAGCGAGCGCAAGCAGACGTTTGACTTCTTGCGCGGCAGCGAGAGCTACAAGTACGAAGTTGGTGCCGCCGACGTTGACGTGTTGATGATCACGGTGCCGGCGCAATGAGTGCAGCGCAATGAGTGCAGCGCATGAGTAGACCAACGGCAGGCGAGCACGGTGGCGGCCGTGCGCCAAAGGGGCCGCTCCCAGACGGCACGCGACTGCGCGTGGTGCAACTGCTCGCGACTGGTACGAACGGTGGCGCACAGGAGAGCGTGGTGAGCACCGTTCTGCGCCTTGACCCATCTCGCCACGAAACCTACGTCATCTCGCTCTCTCACGGCAGCACCATGGCCCGCCTTCAGCGCCTGGGATACGCCACCGAAGTGATTGAGGAGCCAAGTGATGAGCGCTCTGCTGAACTCCTGGCTGATCGACTCATTGCGCTCAACGCGCAGGTGCTCCATGCCCACATGTACCGCGCCGAGGTTGTGGGAGTGGCCGCGCTCGACATTGTGGAGCAGCGCACCGGGCACCGCCCCTACATGGTCTCCACCGTGCACTCGAGCCGCTTCCGGTCGCCTGCGGACCGTGAGCTGCTGGAGCGCATCACCCCCAAGATCAACCGCCTTATTGCGGTGAGCGACGCCATCGTCGGGAAGCTGGTCGCCGAGGGGCGCGACACCACGGCGATCAGTCGCATCTATAACGGCGTCGACCTGGAGCGCTTCGATGAGGCGACTGGCGGCGAGGCGATTCGTGCGGAGTTCGGCATCCCTGCCAACGCCCCCCTCGCCGTGGTGGTGGGGCGCCTTGAGCCTGAGAAGGGGCACCCGACGCTGATTGAGGCGTGGCCGGTGGTGCACCATCACTACACATCGGCGCATCTCCTCGTGGTTGGTGAAGGCTCAGAGCGTGATCGCCTTGAGGGCCTCGCCGCCGCGCACCTGCGTGCCGAAGTCTGCTGCAATAGCGTGCACTTCCTGGGGCGCCGTGAAGACGTGCCGCAGATCCTTGCCGCCGCAGATGTGGTGGTCATGCCGAGCTATCGCGAGGCGCAAGGACTGGCGATCGTCGAGGCACTCGCCGCCAATCGGCCAGTCATCGCGAGCAACGTTGGTGGCATCCCCGAGATGATCCACTCGGGCGAGAACGGCATCCTCGTCCCCCCGCAAGACCCATCCGCCCTTGCGTCAGCGATCGCCCTGCTCTTCCGCGATCGCGCACTCGCCAAGAAACTCGCAAACGCCGGACATGAGCTGGTCCACGCAAAGTTCTGCGTTGACGACATGTTGCGCGACATCGAGGCGATCTATATGCTTGCCGTCGGTGGGCCAGCGAGTGATGTGCCAGATCGCGCTGGCGTGAACGGAGGGTCGCAATGAGCACCAAGCCAAAGGCGCAGGCGCCAATCATCACCTCAAGGTATTGGATCGTGCTGAGCATCGTTTCGGGCGTCGTTGCCCTCTTGCCGCTCGCGGTAGTCCTGGTGAACTTCGCCGCTAA
>RGBZ01000051.1 GCA_009919365.1 bacterium | reverse complement strand
GGGCTCTTGCGAAGTGTTGTTGCTGCGGTCGCGTCGGCCGGTGTCCCAGCGCGCTCCATGTTGCGCACGCCAGCGGCAGGTGAGCGCGATGCGTCATCGGCGAGATAGAAGTCTTTGCGCAGCGGGTAACTGCGGTAATCATCTGGCATATAGATGCGGCGCAGATCGCGGTTTCCTTCGAAGATGATGCCGAACATGTCGTAGGCTTCGCGCTCCATCCATTCGGCACCTGGCCACATGAACGTTGCCGACGCGATGCGCGGGGCCGTTCGATCAAGTCCGGGCACGATCACGCGCAGCCAGTCGCCACTTGTTGACGAGGAGAGGTGGTAGACCACCTGCATCTCTTCGCCAGTGTCGACGCCGCACAGATCAATCAGCATTTCAAATCGAAATGCTGGATCATCGTGCAGTGTTCGCAACGTGTCGGTTGCATCAGCGAGTGCTACTCGGATTTCGCTCTCGTCGTATCGCTGACGCACTGGTGTAAGCAGTCGATCACCAAACTTTTCTTGGAGTAGCGCGGCGAGACGGCGATCCACTTAGATCCCCTTCGGAACGGTTGGACCGATCGCACGCTCTGGCCAGTGGCCGCGGCGATCTTTCACCAACTGCTGCAACTTCATCATCCCGTAGATCAATCCCTCTGGTCGCGGTGGGCAACCAGGGATGTACACGTCGACAGGCATCACGCGATCGATCCCTTGCACCACGGAGTAGCTGCGCTTGTAGCGGCCACCAGAGCAGGTGCAGTCGCCCATTGCAACGACCCACTTCGGTTCAGGCATCTGCTCCCACAGACGAATCAGTGGTTCAGCCATCTTAGTAGTGAGTGTTCCCGCAACGATCAGCACGTCAGCCTGACGCGGGCTAGCGCGGAACGGGAACATGCCCCAGCGGTCAATGTCGTTCTTTGGTGTTGCCGTCGACATCATCTCGATGGCGCAGCAGGCGAGACCGGAGAGCAGCGGCCACAAGCTGTTGGCGCGAATCAAGTCGAGCACCACGTCGGCCTTCGTTGGAATAGCAGAGAGTGCGCCACCCCACCGCGCATCATCGACGCGGCCGTCGCCGGTTGCGTCGTAGCGCGCGAGCTCAAGGTTCGGGTGCGCCTCAAGCGGTAGCCCACCGTAGGCGCGGGGGTCATCGGTGCTCCAGAGCGTATTGCCGACGGTTGTCGGCGACTGAATGCTGCCGTCTGGCTGGACTTCAGGCAGGTTGCTGAACTTTGGGTCGCGCGTTATCGCCATGCCAGGACCCCCTTGCGCCACGCGTAGGCAAGACCAACAAGCAATACGCCGATGAAGATCGCCATGGAGATCAGGCCGTCCATCAAGAGCACCTTGAAGTTCAGCGCCCAGATGTAGATGAAGACGATCTCAACGTCGAAGGCGACGAAGAGGAGTGCGTAGAGATAGAAGGAGAGGCCGAAGCGTCCGTGCGTGTCGCCGTACGTGTCGATGCCCGACTCGTAGGGGACCTGCTTGCCGCGGCTTCCGCGCGTACGGTGGGAGATCAGCCAGGCGAGGCCGATGGTCAGAAAGACGAAGGCGGCGCCTGCGGCTGCGAAACCGAGGACGTACCAGAGTCCTGTCATGAAACTCCCCCGTTCGATCCATCAACCCGGCGCGTACCCCGTAGCGGGGGCTCGGGTGGTTACGCTCGGATTCTAGACGAGGGGGCGATTCGGAGCCGCCGTTCCAGGGAGTGGCGAGGCGGGGTCGGCGAGCGCATTTGCCCGCGGAGAACTCCCCGCCACAAAGAGCTCAACGGCGAATCCGCCCATGCGGCGGGGGTCCATCAGTTGAGCGAGTGCGGCCCGCAGCGCGATCGCCGCCTCGAGGGTTGCCGCTGGCCCTGTGCGCGTTCGGGCAACCTCGCCATCGATCCCCGCGGTTGCGAGAAATCTCGCCTGATTCGTGCTCGCCACATGACGAAGTCCGCCCGCCGTCGCCGCCGCCCGCAGGAGCGTGAGGTCCACATGGGCGGTGAGATCGCGACTCCCTGGCTCGCTGAGGAGGTCGGTGGTGGCCCGGTGCCCCTGATATGCGAGGGCGGTGCCGGCCATGCGGGTGGCGGGGTCGCGCAGGGCGACCCCCTCACGACCGTAATCAAGCACGAGGACGACCCCCTCGGTGAGTTCAGCCCCGAGCGTGGCGGCCCACTCCGCTGTCGCAGGCGAGATCTCAGCAAGCTGCCCTTCGACGAGAGGTGACCAGTCGACCATGAGGGGGGCAAGTCGATCGACGACCTCTGGGTCCAACGCCTCCTCTACCCACGTGAGGACATTTGTTACAGAGTCCACGGTGACCCGGCGCTCGGCGATTCCGCCTGGAGCTGTGGGGCGGCCGACCACGATATGAAAGGGGAGGGCGTCAGCGAACTCGTTGGCGACGATGATCCCTGCGGCCGTCGCGCCACCTGCCGAGACGAGAGGTGGCCCCCCGCCCGCAAGCGCCGTCAGTGCAGCGGTCAGATCGGCGAGGCGATTTGGGTTCGCCTCACTCACTGAGACCTCAAGCGCACCGAGAAGCGGGTGTTCCTCGCGAGCGAGGTAGTCAAGCGCCGCCAAGAGCAGGGTTCCCTCGCCGGCTCCGTACTCACGCCAACGGAACGGAGTCGGGCGGCCGAGGCGCTCCCAGGTCTCGGCGGCGAGCCGTGCGATGGCGGCGCCAAGGATGGGGTGCAGTTCCGGCGCGGTCATGAAGTCGCCGCTGCGACCCGCTCGGCGTTGGGCCGTGGCGTAGTAGCCGAGCCCTGGCTCTAGCAGGGCCCGCTCCATAAACCGCGCAAAGCTGACCGAACCCTCACGTTGAACCTCGTCGCGAATGAGACGCTCTACCTCTTCCATGCAGTAGATCCTACGCGGCGCTACCGTCGGGCACATGCGTGAGCTCGTCCTACACCTAGGGATCGGTGCCAACCTCGACGACCCTGTTGCGACCCTTGCCGAAGCGGTGGTCGCCCTTGCACACATTCCGGGTTGGAGCCTTGAGCAGGTCTCACCGCTCTATCGCACCACACCGGTCGGTCTCGTTGATCAACCGGAGTTCTTCAACGCTGCGCTTCGGATGCGCGCCACACTTCCCGAGGAACCAGCTGCTGCAGCGGTCGAAGTGCTTACGCGAATCAAAGAGCTAGAGCGGCTCTTCGGCCGCGTGCCGACAGTGCGGTTCGGCCCGCGTCGTCTCGACATCGACATCATTGCAATGGAAGAGATCGCGGTCGTGCATCCACGTCCGCGCGGTACGGAGCCCGATGGCGCAGATGCAGATCGACCACTGGTCGTCCCGCATCCAGCCGCAACGGAACGACTATTCGTCTTGGCTCCACTCGCCGACATCTCTCCTGCGCTGAAGGCGCCGGGATGGAGCGGAACTGCACATGAGCTTCGCGATGTTCAGCGACGTATTGAGGGAGACGCTGCGGCGCTCTGTGTCGGCGCGTGGGATCCGTCGGCGTTGCGTTGGGTTTAGCGAACTAGCGGCGGTAGTGTCGCCGCCCAGTAAAGACCATCGTAATGCCGTGACGATCGGCGATCTCGATTGCCGCTGCGTCACGACGTGAGCCGCCGGGCTGAACGATTGCCGTGATCCCCGCTGCGGCCGCTGCAGCAATCCCTTCGGCGAATGGAAAGTACGCATCGCTGGCCATCACCGCGCCACGCGCACGCTCGCCGGCCTGGTTTAGCGCGATGTCAACGGCAACGCGGCGATTTACCTGTGCCGCACCGATGCCGAGTGTTGCGGCGCCGCGCGCCACCACGATGGCATTCGATCGTATGTGCCGAACAACTCGCCATGAGAAGAGCAGGTCGGTAAGCTCATCGAGCGTTGGGCGGCGTTCGGTCACAACGCGAAGCTGTGACCGATCAATGTTTCCAGTGTCTGCTGTTTGTAGGAGCACCGCGCCGCTGACGCTGATCATGTCAAATTCGGTTGTTCGTCGCGAGGAGTCAATCACGACTGTCAGATCTGGTCGTGTGCGTAACGCCTCTGCCGCACCATCATCAGCGAGTGCTGGCGCGAGCACCGATTCAAATGAACCCGCTGCGACTACGATAGCGACGGCGCGATCAATTGGAACGTTGAGTACAATGGTTGAACCTGAGCTCGCTGCTGCATCTGTTTCGATCGCACGAGTTAGTGCGCCGAGCGCTGTTTCGGCGGTTGCGACGCCGATTGGGTCCGTGTGACGGATAAGGGCGACGCTTGGGGTTGGTAGATCGGCGACAAGTTGTGCGCCAGCGTCAAGATCAAGGAGATCGTTGAGGCTGGGCTCTTGCCCTTGCAGTACGCGAGCCCCCAAGATGCCAGCATCGGTGGCGAGCACTCGGCGGTACGCCGCAGCAGCTTGATGTTGATTCTCGCCATGACCGAAGGTGCGAATGCGCTCAAGCACGATCACATCACGCGCTGGCATCGCGCTCGCACTGTCGCGCACAAGCGGCGCGACATGGGCTGCAACGGCGAGTGCCGCCGATCGTTGAAGTTCGCTTCGCAGCGCATCGAGGCTTCTCGTAGATCCCAAATCACTCAGGAGGTCGCCGATCGCGGTTGGGTCCACGACGATAAGGGGTCCCCCCTCCGCGGCAAGAAGGGCTCGTGTGATTGCGACGATTGCGGCTGGTGACGCATCGGCTCCCCCAGGGGCGATAAGGAGGTCGGTGCTCGTAAGGCTTGCGGCCGCCTGTTCCAGCTCCGCCGCGTCGGCATGCTCGGTGACCGAGATGGCCTCCGCCCGTAACCGTGGCGCGGCTGAGCCGGCTTCGATCGTGGCGCCGCGAGCGATCAGGGTGGCAAGGATCGGTGCTAACCCTGCGAGGGCGGGGCTATCTGGGGAGATCAGCAGAAGGACGCGCATGCTGCTGATGGTGGCATACTCGCTCACACAAACCCGCACGCTGTTGTGCTGGGTGAACCGAAACGTAGCGAGTGAGGACAAGATGTTTCGTTGGCCTTGGGAGTACCTCTTCACCGTCTTAAATGCCGATCTTGGAACCTTCTACACCCCGTTCTGGATCGCCAATCTCGTGCTCTTTCTCGCAACGATCGCTGTGTATGCGATTTCAACACGCGGAGACCGCGGGCGTGGCGTGATCGGCGACGAATGGGAGTACATCCTCTGGATCAGCCTCGGCACCTTCGGCATGAACCTGGTCTACGCCGCATTCCAGTGGTACGGCCTCTTCCCTATTGCGACCACGCTTGTTGGGCTCCTTGCGCTGCGCGACACCGTCACGAAGCGCTTCCCGCCACTCCTTGCCGCCGAGGCGCAGCACGCAGAACTCTTGCGTACGCGGCGCCAGGTTGCCGACGGCGTCGAGGCAACCATCCGTCCTGCAAATCGGCGCGGGTAGCTCTTTGATGTGCGCAGCTGCGCACTGCGAGAGAGCATGAACATTCGCCGGTTCGGTCCTGGACACCGGCGTGCCGACCGCGCGGCGGGCTCAAGTGGTGTGCTCAGTGGTGCCATCTTCTCGAACAACGTCGCGCAGATCACCGAGTTTACGGTGACGCCAGGCGGCACCTACGGCCCACTACGGAGCGCCGGTGATGTTGTGCTGGTGGTGATTGAGGGTGGCGGCTGGGTTACCGCGAACGACACCCCGATGCACCTTGCCGCTGGGGAGTCACTCCACCTTGAACGACTGACGCCGTACAGCGTCGCTGCACGCGAGTTGCCGCTACGCGCGATCCTCGTCGAACTTTCGGCGGGTGGCGGTGCTGAATCTGCTCACACCATAAGCGCCGGCGGCGACGGCGCAGAGGAGTAGTACGCCGACGACGAGCGTCGCGCTGCTGACGAGCGTGCTCTCAGCTGGGCTTTCAAGGGTGACACCGAACTGGAACGGCCATGTCCATGTTGGGAGCACTCCCTGATACCAATTGTGGATGCCAGCGGGGAGTGGCAACGCCGACCAGTTCGGGTACCAGACCAGTGCGACCACTGCGATGCTGCTGAT
>RGBZ01000006.1 GCA_009919365.1 bacterium | reverse complement strand
TGGCTGACCAAGAGCGTTCCTGCCGGGAGCCAACTGTCCCAGGCGCGCGTGCGCACCGACGAGCTGGCGGCCGAGGGTTCGGGGATCTAGCGCCCGGCGGGATAGAATCCCGCCATGCCCACACCTCTTCACTTGATGACCGCACTCGCCTGCGTCGCCGTGCCCGCATGAGCGGCGGTATGGGCTCAGGTCGTGGCGGCCACATGTTTGGTGGCGATGACGGCGGCCCAACGAAACCAGCCGGGGCGGCACTGCCACTTCTACGACGAGCGGCGAAGTTCTTTGGCCCGTATCGCGGACGCCTCGGCGTCATTGGGCTCGCCATCCTTGGCTCGAGCATCTTGGGGCTTGCGAACCCGTACCTTCTCAAGCTCCTCATCGACGAGGCAATTCCGCAGCGCGATCTTGGACTACTGGCGCTCTATGCCGGGCTAATGGTGGTGGTGCCGATTATCAACGGTGGGATCGGACTCGCCCAGGCGTGGCTCACCGCCTCCGTTGGGCAGTTTGTCATGCGCGACCTGCGCAACGCGCTCTTCACGCACGTGCAGTCGATGCCGATCCGCTTCTTCTCCGAGACGCGCACCGGCGAGATTCAGAGCCGTCTCACTAACGATGTCTCTGGCGTGCAGTCGGTCGTCAGCGACGCGGCAGCTAATCTTGCCTCAAGCATTGCGATCGTCGTTTCAACGCTGGTGGCGATGACACTCATCGATTGGCGCCTCACGGCGGTAAGCGTTGCCGTTGCGCCACTCTTCCTCTTCTTGAGCTCAAGGGCCTCAGCGGCCCGCCGTAAGGCGAGCGGTGAGGTGCAGACGGCGCTCGCCGATCTCACCTCGATTGCCGAGGAACACCTCTCGGTGGGCGGCGCACTCCTGGCGAAATCATTCGGTCGCTCCGAGGCTGGTGCCGAGCGCTTCACGAACCGCTCTGGCGAGCTCGCCACGCTGCAACTCCGCCAAGCGCTCACCGGCCGCTGGGTCGGCGTGGTGGTACAGGTTGTCTTTAGCGGCATTCCGGCGCTGGTCTATTTTGCCGCCGGTTCGCTTGCTGTTGCGGGCGCACCCGATGCGCCAACCATCGGTGACATCGTCGCGTTCACCACGCTGCAGAGCCGCCTCTTCTTCCCGCTCGCCTCACTCCTTGGCCTACAGGTAGAGATCGGCGGGAGCCTCGCGCTCTTCGAGCGCATCTTTGCCTACCTCGACCTAGTTCCAGAAATTGTTGATGCGCCGAACGCGATCACGCTGACCCGCGCCGGTGTGCGCGGCCAGGTGTCGCTGCACGATGTGAGCTTCCGATATCCGCAGCCGCCTGCTGGTGCGGGGCCTCAGCGCCGCGACAGCTTTGGGCTATCGGAAATCTCCTTTACGGCTGAACCTGGAAGCCTCACCGCCCTCGTTGGGCCTTCGGGATCAGGGAAGAGCACCATCTTGAGTTTAATCCCGCGCTTCTGGGATGCCAGTGCTGGCGCTGTGCAGCTCGATGGCGTGGATGTGCGTGGAATCAAGCTGCGCTCCTTAGGCGAGATGATCGGCGTTGTGACCCAAGAGACGCACCTGCTACATGCGACCATTCGCGACAATCTGCTCTACGCGCGACCAGATGCAACCGATTCACAGATCCTTGCAGCACTGGAAGGAGCGTCGCTCACCGATCGCATCAACGAGTTGCCGCAGGGTCTCGATACCGTGGTGGGTGAGCGCGGCTACAAGCTCTCGGGCGGCGAGCGTCAGCGCTTGGCGATTGCCCGCGTGCTGCTAAAAGATCCACCGATTCTCTTGCTCGACGAGGCAACCTCAGCACTCGACTCCGTCTCAGAGCGGCATGTACAACAGGCGCTCGAGCGCGCTATGGCGGGCCGCACCACCATCGCCGTAGCGCACCGGCTGAGCACCGTGGCTGCTGCAGATCAGATCATCGTGTTAGATCACGGCAGCATCGTGGAGCGTGGACGACACGAGGAGTTGCGCGCGAAAGGCGGCCTTTATGCCGAACTCGCTGCCGTGCAGTTCGGACTGCACGCGTAGCCACTCGGTTCAGAGGGGCGCAATCACCAGACGCTGAAAACTCGAAGGAACCTGCGCGCCATCAACGCTCCTGAACTGCGCGCTGTGCTCTTGCACCGCCCAACCGCTCGGTGCCGTGGCGAGCAGTTCGTTCAGCACCGCGTGCGCCTCGATGCGAGCGAGTGGTGCGCCAACGCAGGCGTGCGGACCGATCCCGAATGCAATGTGAGGTGAGGATGCGGGGCGATCCAGGCGTAACTCAGCAGGGCAGGTGAAGACTGTCGGGTCATGATTGGCCGAGGCGAAGTCAAGCCCAACGTGCGGTGCCTGCTGCGGATCATCACCGCTTTCACCACGATCAATGCGCTCCATGAGCCCCAGCGGCGTGGTGAGGCGCAGCGTCTCTTCGATGAAGGCGGTTCGCATCGTGAGGTCTCCACGCAGTGCCGCGACGTGCGCTGGGTGCGCGGCAACCATCCAGGCGATTCCAGAGATCAGGTTCATCACCGTGTCGCGACCCCCCGCCAGTAGGAGACTGCCGACGCCGATCTGCTGCTCGCGGGTGAGCACCGCTCCGGCGATCGAGGTGCTAGCAAGAAGGTTGAAGAGATGCCCACCACTTCCCGTCGCCCCTTCATCTACCGCGCGTTCGAGAAAGGCGAGGAGCGCAGCCCCATCACGTCGACCGTCGTGATCACCCCAAACTGATGGTCCCCAAGACGCCCACTCGTCAATATCACCTGGGCGATCAAGGAGGCGAGCGATCGTGCGCACCACGAGGGGGAGCCCAACGCCACGCACCGTCTCGAGCTCGCCACGTCTCAGCGGCGCGACGAGCTCGCGCGCGTCAGCCTCGATACCCAGTTGAAATGGGGCAAGCGATCTCTTTGAGAAGAACGGCACAAGAAACGCTCGTAGCGCCGAGTGCAGCGGCGGGTCCGCCTCGAGCGGGAGCTGTCGATACGCTCGCACATCTTCATCGCCCTGATGGAGCGACGAGTACCGCTCAAAGTCTCTCCCCGCCGCCCGTACCGACTCGTAGCCGGTGACGCGTGGCAGCCGCTCAACTCGTGAGGGGCCGCTCACAACTAGCGGAGTGCAACCAGAAGTGCGCCAGCGAGACCGAGATTAACGATGTCGCTCCCCGCCTCTATGAGCAGCACGCCAAACCCATGCCCGGCAAAGATTCGGTGGCTTAAGCTGCTGCCGCCCACAATGCCAACGCCGATCAAGAGTCCAACGAGTGCGCCATCAAGAGGCGCGGTGATGTCGAGTGCGCTGAGGATGAGGGCAAGAACAGTCACCTGCAGGATCTGGCCCACCAGCACCGAGCCAAATGCGATTCCCATATTCATGCCGCCGCCAGGCACATCCTTGGGCCCCTTTCCCATGAGGCGCCACCAGGTGGAATAGAAGGTGGCTGGACCGAACCAGAGGAAGCCACTCACGAAACTGACGGCGGTTCCCGCGATGATCCCAAGTAGGTTGACTTCAGGCATCTCACGCTCCGACTTGTGCGAGCCACACCGCTCGCTCAAAGCATTCTACCGCGCCGCTGCAGGGTTGCGGGCTAGACTTCATCAATGATGTTTCATGCTACACAGCACGACGCCATCCAATTCGTTGAGTGGTTTCGCTGATGCAAGCGATAAAGCGAAGCGCACTACTGGGGCTACTGGTCTCCCTAGCGCTGGTCGGCTGCTCAGTCGCGGTAGGTCCAGGGGCCTCACCAAGCCCGCTGCCATCGGCGCGCAGCGGACCGTTCAAAGTGGTCGGATATGTCACGCCCTCCGCAAACATAGATGCAATTGACTTTTCGCTTCTCACGCATGTCAACTATGCCTTCCTCATTCCACGGGCGAATGGCACAACACGCCCTTTCGGCGCGCCGAACCACTTGCGCGCAGTCGTTGCACAAGCGAAGAGACATGGTGTCAAGGTGCTCATCGCCGTTGGGGGATGGGGCTGGGATAAAGAGTTTGAGGCGCTCGCCGCCGATCCGGCAAGACGCGCAAGGCTCGCGAAGCGCGTGGCAGATTTCTGCGCCACCTACCAACTCGATGGGGTTGACATAGACTGGGAGTATCCGAACGAAGGAGCGTCAGCCGCACACTTTGCTGCACTTGCCATTGCGCTTCGATCAGCCCTCCCATCGGGGGCACTCGTTACGGCAGCAGTCCTTGCGGATGCTATGGATGCGGTAGGCATCTCCACCGATGCGGTTGGGCATCTGGACTTCATCAACCTTATGGCCTATGACGGGCCGAAAGAGGATCACTCCTCGTTTGCGATGGCCGAACAGTCAATTGCCAGCTGGCGTACGCGTGGGATCGATCCAGGGAAGCTTGTGCTTGGCGTTCCGTTTTACGGACGTCCAGGAAACGCCACATATCGCACGCTGCTTGCGAACGATCCAGCAACGGCCAGCGGGGATCGAATCTTCTTCAACGGAGTTGAACAGAACTACAACGGACCAGCAACGATCCGGCGCAAGGTAGAACTCGCGAAGTCATACGCGGGCGGTGTCATGGTTTGGGAGCTTTCACAAGACGCACGTGGAGCCGACTCCCTCTTAGGTGTGATCGGCGCAGCCATCGCAGCCCCCTAGGGGTATCCTCCCTCCATGCAACCGCTGCGCATTGAGAGCCTCTCCAACCCGGTCGTGAAGGGGCTGCGTGCCCTGCGCACACCGAAGGGGCGCGACGAGCAGCGCCTCTTCTTAGCCGAGGGCGAGCGCACCATCGCCACCGCTACCGCCTCAGGCTGGATCCCCGAGATGTTGCTAACGGCTGGACCGCTGCGCGCCCCGATCGATGGCGGCGTCAGCCGCGCGCGGGAATCTCTCTCGGTCACGACTGAGGTGCTGGCAAAGATCACTGGGCGCGACAACCCCCAGGAGCAGCTCGCCGTCTATGCCGACCCTGCCCCTGAAGCCCAGTCAGTGACGACCATCGACCCAACTCGCGCCGCACGCTGGTTGATGCTCGAGGCGCCGCGAGACCCTGGCAATCTTGGGAGCGCTATTCGTAGCGCTGATGCCTGCGCCGCTGGCGGTGTGATCCTTGTAGGAAACACGTGTGACCCGTACTCCATTGAAACGGTTCGCGCCACGATGGGCTCAATCTTTTCGGTGCCGATCTATCGAGCAACCCACGAAGAGGCGGTCGCGCTGCTCAAGCGCTGGCCAGGCAGCACGATTGCGACCGCACTTGATGGGGCGTCAGACTACAGCGAGCTCTCGTACGCAGCGCCAACAGCGATCGTGATCGGCACTGAAGCGGATGGCCTGAGCGCCAGCCTGCGCAGTGCCTGCACAGCTGCCGCGCTCATTCCGATGCTTGGAACTGCTGAGAGCCTCAACCTCGCGGTGGCGTCCGCGATCATGCTCTACGCGGCAGAGCGGGCGCAGCGCTAGCGCGGTAGCAGCTTCGCGATCTCTACTCCAAGTGGGGTAGCCAAACTTCGCGAGAACGTCTCCGTCATGTGGTCTTCATCGCGATAGATCAGCACGCGTCCAGCAAGTGGCGAGCAGGGCCATACGCCGCAGATCTGGCTCGTTAGATCAATTAGTGTCGCCCCTGAAATGTCGGCCGCTACGCGCTCTGCGATGCCAATCTCACGATTGTCAGAATCGTCCTGCGTAAAGAGGCAGGCGCGAATGTCGCTCGGGTGTTTTGAGAGGCAGGCAGGAACGTCGCGACCAGGGTCTGGCGTGTCAACGAGGATTGCTGTTGCCCCAGGGAGACGGGCGACCATTTCGCCAAACGCAGCCCCAGCCAACTCTGACGTGATCCCTTCGGTGATTGGGCGGAAGGTACGGCGGTTCACGATGATCGTCAGCGCCGGCTTGATCTCGTTGATACGTGTCACCGTCGCCTCGTTGAACGCGGTGCATTCGCGGTATTCGCGCTTTAGGGCTAAATTGCGCTGCGCGAGGGTGGTAAACGAGCATGACACCTTGACAAACGTCAGCAGGCGCCAACCGCGCTCCAAGGCGATCGCTTCGATGGCGGGGAACCAGTGCGACGCATGTGAGTCACCAAGCAGGGCGATGGTGATCGTAGAGCCTTTAACGCCATAGCTGCACTCTTGCGGGGTCGTCACGCGCTCAAATGCGAGACAGCCGTCGCCACGCAGTCGCTCTTCATCATCACGCGCTGAGGCCAGCGACGGGGTGAGGTTTGCTGGAAGCGTGATTGGACCGTCACTCGCAATCGGCGAACTCGGTGGGGTTGGTGAAGCGGGTGTCGCATCGTGCGTTGCCGCGAGTCCAGTGGCAAGGCCCTGCGTAAAGAGCGTCACGGTAAGGATCCCTGCAATGCCAATCCGAATCGCGCTCCATGAGGTGGCGCGACGTGAGCGATCTCCGTAACGGAACGGCTGTTCAACAAATCGCCAGCTCAGCCATGAGACGCCGATCGCTGCAGCGACCGCCACAACGGTCTCGACCCCTGAGAGGGCACGCTCTAGAGAGATGATGGGGAGCACGAGGAGTGGCCAGTGCCAGAGATAGAGCGAGTAACTAATCTTGCCAAGGAGGCGCAACGGCGCCGCGGCGAGGATGCGTATCGGTCCACTTGGCGCAGCGCCGCCGTAGAGGAGCGCCACGGCACCCGCGGTGGGGAGAACGGCGGCGAGCCCCGGATAGGGCATCTCAGAGGTGAGCGCTACGCCCGCCAGAGCCACAGCGCCGAGCCCCACCCATGCAAGCGCACCAGCGCGACGCGAGGTGCCCACTGCACCGAAGAGGGCAAGTAGACCACCAGCCCCAAGCTGCCAGACGCGCGTCGGCAGTAGGTAGAAGGCGCGCGCGGGTGAAGCGTCGGTGAGCCACATGCTGAGTGCAAACGAGGCGAGCACGCCAAGGAGGAGCGCCACGATCACGCGCCGCGAACTACCACCACGCCAAGTGAGTAGCACGATCAGTGCTGGCCAGACCAAGTAGAACTGCTCCTCGACGCTGAGCGACCAGAAGTGCAAGAACGGTGATGGGCTCGATGTTGGCGCAAAGTAATCCACCGAACCGATGAAGCGCATATTGGCGATAGAGAGTGCAGATGCCGCGCCATCTGCCGCCAACTCGCTGCGATTGAGCGGCGCAGCAATCAGTAGCCCAATCAGCGAGACAGCCGCTATTGCAACCAGTGCGGCAGGGAGGAGTCGAAGAATTCTCCAGGCATAGAACTTGGTGATGCTCAGCCCGCCAGGCTGCTGCGATTCACGCCAGAGTTTGCTGGTGATAAGGAACCCGCTGATGACGAAGAAGACATCAACACCAACAAATCCACCAGGCATCCAGGAGAGTCCAGCATGAAAGAGGAGCACCATGAGAATAGCGATGCCCCGCAGACCCTCAATGTCAGTGCGAAACTCTCCCGAGTTTTTCGGAGCCTGCATCAGGCTATTCGCAGATCTGTGGCTTTGCTGCTGGTAATGGTCGCGTTGAGGTTGTCGTATCAATGTACTTACCAATGACCACCATCTTCGTTCCATCATGGTAAATGGTTTCAGAGGTTTGCAAGATCACCCGACCGTTCGGAACATCGCTGATGTCGGCCCACGTTGAGATATGTTGTCGCACCTCGGTAACGCGATAGCGAATGCGCAACAGCTTTTGGCCAGTCTCCTTCGGCAGTACATCAACCTCAATGATCTGGCCGATCATCTGCTTGGGCGACTTGTCGAGGAGGCCTCCAAATTCCCAGTAGCGGCCATGCGCGTAGATGAAGAGGATGCCCGTCGTTCCGTCGGCTTTCCCCTTGTTTGGCATCCATTCGGCGACTCGGCACCAGGGGAATCGTGGCGAGCCATCCGTCGCAAGCGGCGGACGGACAACAGGGAGGTTGATCCAGACGCCGCTCACCAAGACTCGGACAGGATCACCGGCGACCGAGGGGACGAGCAAGCTTGGATCGACTGGTGGGAGGGGTGGTGGCGTGGTGCGCGATCGCCCCGACGGGTCCGAAGGGTCTGCTTGCGGTGAGGGTGAGCCGGCAGGGCCACTCGGCTCTGTCGAAGGGTCCTCAGTGACGACGACGACCCCGCTTGGTGTCCAGGGTCCAATTTGCTGATCGACCCCCCACGTTATGAGCGCCCCAGCGGCGAGAATGAACGACGTGGCGAGCAAGATAGTGGAGCCGATATGCCGAAACGGCATACGCTCACGCGAACGTCTGGTGTTTACCTTAATTGGCGGCAGCATACGTAGAGTGTAGTGCGGGATGGCACACTACCCCCATGCCACGAGATACCCGAGCCACCGACCTAGGAATTCGCATCGGCCGGTTTACCCCGGGCCCAACGGACGGCATCACCGATGTCGTGGGCGTGCGCGTCGCTGCCGCCACCATCGTCAAGGGCGAAGGCGCGCTTGAGCGCGGCGTTGGACCAATTCGCACCGGCGTCACCGCCATTCTTCCTCGCCCGCTCGCCGAGATGGGACACCCGCTCTTTGCTGGAACCCATCGACTGAACGGAAATGGCGAGCTCACGGGTCTGGAATGGATTCGCGAGTCTGGCCTTCTCACCTCGCCGATCTGCCTCACCAACACCCACTCCGTTGGCGTGGTGCATGACGCCATGATCGGCTGGTCGCTAGATCACGTTCCAGACGCGCCGCCATGGAGCCTCCCTGTCGCTGGTGAAACCTGGGACGGCGTACTGAACGACGTGAACGGATTCCATGTCACCGCGGCGCATGCACGCCAGGCGCTCGATGCCGCTGCCGCTCTTCCCAACAGCGCACCAGTGCCGCGCGGAAATCAGGGTGGTGGGACCGGCATGATCTGTCACGGCTTTAAGGGCGGCAATGGAACGTCGAGTCGACAACTCCCACCTGAACTTGGCGGCTACACCATTGGCGTGTTCGTTCAGGCAAACCATGGGCGCCGCCACCGCCTGACGCTACAGGGGCAGATGCTCGGCGCTCCTGGTGGCCCACTCTCCACCGAGCACTACCCACTTCCATGGGAGAACAAGGTCGGCGTTGCACCGAAGCCTGACGATCCTCGCGGCGGAGCCGGTTCGATCATTGTGATCGTTGCTACCGACGCCCCACTGCTCCCAATGCAGCTCGACCGACTTGCACAGCGAGCCGTGATCGGGATCGGCCGCGTCGGTGGTGTGGGCGAGCACTCATCTGGCGATCTCGTGTTGAGCTTCAGCACTGCGAATAGGCACCTCCCGGCAGAGGACCTTGAGCCGAGAGAGCCGTTTGAAACCTCGGTCACGATGGTGGTCAACGCACACCTCTCCGCGTTGTTTGAGGCGACCGCTGATGCGACCGAATCGGCGATCCTTGACGCCCTCTTTGCCGCCGAAACGATGAGTGGTGCGGACGGCGCTACAGCTGTTGCGCTCCCGCTCGAGATCGTGCGCGCAGCGCTGGACTAAGATCAGCTCATGAATCTGCCGAATCCCCTCCGCAGCGATGAGTGGCCCCAGAGTATTCGCCTGATTGCGTGGGCGACCCTTGCAAGCGTCGCCCTTGTCGCCATCATGGCGGGGCTTGGCGTCGTTACCACCTTCGTATCGGCTCAGGGCCCACTTCTCTACGCCCTTGCTGGTGGGTGGTTGCTCGCAGCGCTGGCCGACGCGCCAATTGATTGGCTTGTCGTACGGGGCTGGACGCGCACGCGCGCAGCGCTTCTCGTTTGGCTTGCTGGCGCAATTCCCGTCATTGTCATTGTGATTGAGCTCGCGATTGCGTTTGCCCAATCGCTTGGCGGAATCATCGCAGGGCCAGAGCCAACGCCGATAGAGGTCGGTGCAATGGTTGATCGTCTAAGCGCTCTGCTCAGCTCTGTTGGCCTAACGGTTGATCTTGTTCCGCTCGCAACTACCGTGATTCTCTCGATTCGTGACGTTGCAACATCGCTGCAGTCAAACATTGCCGCAATCGCGGCTGGCGCGATTGGAGCCCTTGGCCCACTCATCTTGGCGATCGGCATCGGTATCATTCTCTCGGCAAACCCCGCTCATCTCGATTCGGTTGATGAGCTTGCGACGCGCGGAAAAGTACGCAGCGCGCAGCGATCGCGCAAGATTCTTGAAGAGATCATCGCTCGCTTTATCGGGCGTCATGTTGCCCTCGGGTTTGTCTACGGCATCATCGTCTATGTGGGTGCAACGATCGCCGGGGCCGATGGGCTCCTCTCGGCCGTGCTGGGCGGCATCGTGATGGCGATCCCATCGATCGGTCAGGGTGCTGCGGTGTTGCCGCCACTGGCACTCGCAATCTTTGCTGCGGGACCATATGTGCTCCCTGGCTCCGTGGTGATCATCGTGGGCTGGTTGCTTTGTGCCACCCAGCTCGCCCCACGACTGATGAACGGCGTGCTGCGCCTCTCGGGCACCACCGTCTTCATTGCGGGTAGCATCGGCGGTCTTGTCGGAGGCGTCCTCGGCGCGATCTTCGCCCTACCGGTAGTTGCCGCCGTTGCCGCGATTCGGCGTGATGAGGCGCCAGCAAGCACCAGAACGGTAAAGCGGGCCACAACGCGCAAGCGCCGCTAATCCTCTAGCGATGCCGAATACACGAAGCAGAACTCGTATCACCCCAACCTGGGGTGGGCCATTTCGCCATCGAAACTACCGCCTCTTCTGGTTCGGGCAACTCGTTTCGCTGGCGGGCACCTGGATGCAGTCCATCGCGCAGGCCTGGTATATCACCGAACTTACCCACGAACCGGCATGGCTCGGCATCGTTGCCGCCGCGCAGTTCACCCCCGTGATGGTCCTCGGCCTCTTCGGTGGCGTACTTGCCGACGCGCTCCCGAAGCATCGTGCTCTGATCGGAACGCAGGTCAGCCTGATGGCTCTCGCGGTCGTACAGGCGGCCCTGGTCGCCACGGGCCTCTGTTCAACGGCGCGCGTGTGATTGGCCCAGCGATCGGTGGCGTGTTGATCGGCGTCATTGGGGTCGCCGGATGTTTTGCAGTGAATGGCGCCAGTTTCCTTGCGGTGTTGCTGGCCCTGCTCTTCATGCGCGCCGAAGAGCTGCGACCCGCACCACGAACCCCTCGCCCACGCACCGTTGCTGATGTGTTGATCAGCCTCGCCGAAGGGGTCCGATTCGTAGCGCGCACACCACTCATAGCCCTCTGTGTGTTTGTGATTGGTGTGGTCTCCGGGGTGGCAATGAACTTCAACGTGATCGCTCCAATTCTTGCACGCAACGTGTTGCAGATCGGCGCGCCGGGCCTTGGCTTGTTGATGGCCGCGATCGGCTTTGGCTCGTTGAGCGGGGCGCTTGCGGTGACAATGCTTCGTCAGCCACGCACTGCAGTGATCATTGCTGGCGCTGCAGCACTCGGAGTGCTCTCGATCGCGGCGGGTGTCGTGAGTGGGAGCGGGGCGTCGTGGGCGGCACTCGCAACGGGGGTTGCGCTCTTCGGTGCAGGCTTCGGCGCAATTGCCATGGCCGCCACCGCAAACGCTTCCATTCAGACGTCGACGCCCCCCGCGCTGCGCGGCAGAGTGATGAGCGTCTACACCACGGTCTTTGCTGGATCTACGCCGATCGGCGGCCTTGGCACAGGCGCAGTGGTCTCACTCATTGGCGCGCCAGGCGCACTGATCGTCGCGGGTGGCCTGGCACTCATCGCCACGGCGTACGCAGCGACGCGGTGGCGGACGATCCTCTAGTTAGGGGAGTCGCACGCGGCGCCAGGAACTCTCGTTCCCAGCCGCATCAATCAGTCGCACTTCGATGGTGACACCACGCATCAGCAATACCACCTTCCCACTCGTGGTCTTCATAAACGGGCCAATTTCAATCTCGTCACCAGCGGCGAACCTGAGCGGCTTCTCGTAGCCAACACGCACCTCAATGGCAACGGTGCCGGTACCCGAGTCGGTTCCAGCAATCTTCAGAAGATACGGGGCTGGGTTCCCGCGCGATGCACGCCCTTCGCGCACACGCACGCTACTGATGCGTGGATCGGTGCGATCTCGCCCAGCGGCAACGGCGAACGGCGTTCGCTCTGAGCCACCAACAAAGCGCATCCATACCGTTGCGCTCGACGTGCCGAGCTGCGGAAGTCGTGACCAGCTACGCACTTCGCGGATTGCGTAGGTGCGTGCGTTGCGGAAGGTTTGTCGATCGGCGACTTCAATCGCACGGGCACCCGGTGGCGCATAGTCCTGCAGGATCTGCAGTGCGAGGTCGGCATCAAAGGGTGTACTCGCGGTGGCGGCGGCAAGCAGATCGCCCAATGTCAGCGCTGGTGGTGTTGGCGCGGCCGGCTCATCACTTGGCGACGCTTCAACATCGCCCTCTTCGCCACCCTCGCTGTCCGTGGCGTCAGGATCAATCTCCTCTCCCGGATCTTGTCCCGGGTCAGGCTCTGGCTCTTCTTCCGCAGGGGAAGAGGCATCAGGGTCGAGGTCCTCGTCTGGCAACGCACTCTCATCGAGGTCGGGGCTCCCGTCGGCGATGGGATCCCCTTCAGCTGACTCTTCGTCAGCCGTAGCGACTAAGCCCGTACCCAACCCAAACGTTCGCGGCGCGGCAGCAGAGCCAACGATCAGGGCGATCAGGGCTGCGGCCACAAGCCAAGGGGTGCGCTGAGTCTTCTTCATATTCGTAGTGTGGCAGGTGCACGTGCCAGCAGCGTGGCACGGTTGCGCCGAACTGCGCCAGGAGGGGGTGGTGGCTAAAATGCCGCTCATGGCTTTCCCACGAGTTAATGGGTTGCGCAGTGTTGAGTTTGGCAACCCTGGTGAATCGCGCGAGAGGCTGATCGCGCTCATCTTGGATGGGAACAAGCGCGCCACCGCGGGCACGCTGGAATGGGATTACGAGGCAGAGAACGAGCCAATCGAAACCGTTGGTGAACGACTCGCGATCATTGACAATCAACAACGCCATGTAGCGACGATTCAGGCAACGCGCGTTGAGGTTCACCGCTTTGCTGATGTTCCAGATGAGTTTGCGCTCGCGGAGGCAGAGGGCGACTTGACTGGCGATGACTTTAGGGAGAGCCACTTCAAGTTTTGGTCGGAGCTTGGTCTGCCCATCAGCGATGAGACCAAGATTGTGCTTGTGTACTTTGATCTTGTGGAAGATCGCAGGGGAGCGTTTTGAGACAGCTCTACTGAGCAGCGCGCACCTTACTTGAGCGAGGCGATCAGGTCGGCAATGAAACGTGGGCCATCAACCTTCATCGGCACCCGTACGAGTGGCGGAGTTGAATCCTTACCGCCGTTGCGCTCCCGAGTCTCGCGAGCGTCGGCCGCCGGAGCCATCCAGGCACGTCGGTCAATGATCGTTGCGCCGCGCGTTGGGCCGGTGGTGTTCACCTCTACCGCGCGATCGAGCCACTCGGTCATATAGGTGGGGTCGGCGACGATGCCGGCGGCGAGCGGATCATGCAGCGGGCATTCGCGCGTGCCGAACGTTCGCTGGTAGACATCGAGGTAGTGGCTCAACACGCTCAGCGCAAACTTCGATCGCACCGATCCGATCGCCTCAATCTCGGCAAGCTCTTTGGTGCGGAGGCGCGTCACCTGCGTCACATCGAGGCCCACCATGGTGACCGGCCACTCGGCGCCGAAGACAAGATTCGCCGCCTCAGGGTCGTGCCAGATGTTGGCCTCGGCGGTGGCAGAGGCATTACCTTCGTGAGCAATCGCTCCGCCCATCACCACAACAGAGCGCACGCGGCCGGCAAGATCTGGGTCGAGACAGAGGGCGAGCCCAAGATTGGTTAATGGTCCAACCGCTAGCAGGTCAATCTCCCCTGGCATCTCGCGGGTAAGGCGCAAGATCTGTGAGACCGCATCTTCGGCAACGGGTCCGCGCTTCGGCGCGGGCTGGTTCGTATTGCCGAGACCATCTTCGCCGTGCACCCACTCAGCGGTGGCGAGCGGCTGGGCCATTGGTCGGCGCGCGCCGACGGCGACGGGAACGTGATCAAGGCCGCAGAGCTCGAGTAGTCGGCGGGCGTTGGTGGCCTTCCATAAGGGGGAGAGTCTACGGGTTTCGCTCCCCGCCTGCGTGCCTGATGCGCGGGGAGCCCCTGCTACGATCGCCCAGAGTTATTCAGAGAAGGCGAGGGGATCCATGCCACACCTGGCACTCGTGGTGCACTCCTACATAGATGAAGACCCACGCGTTCGTCGCGCCGCCCGCGCTGCGGTTGCCGCCGGCTGGCACGTCAGCATCATCTCCCTTCAACGTGATGGCGATTCGCGAATAGCGTTCCAGACTGGCTCGTCTTCGCGGCAGTGCCACTGCGCCGACGTCACCGCATTGGCCTCATCCTTGATCTGCACGAAGCCTCACCAGAACTCTTCCGCATGCGCTTTGAGCGCTCTTCGCGCTCACTCCTCACGCGCATCGCTGCGCGCTCCATGGTTTCACTCGTCGCATTTGCCGAACGGCGCTCCATTGCCGCCGCCGACTGGGTCTTCGTCACCGCCCCCCGACTACGCGACCGTCTCGTCAAGATCGCTCCACGACGCGCCGACGCGGTCGAGGTGCTTCTCAACGTTCCGGAGACGCAACGCTTCGCCGCTGCGGCAGAAGGCGATCGAAGCTGGATGGCCGATGGAACGCTTCGACTCGTCTATACCGGTGCGCTCACCCCCATCTACGAGGTGGACACCATCATTCGCGCCGTCGCGCTCCTGCGCGCTGCGCCAGCGCCGCTCCCGGTGCACCTCGTCGTTGCGGGACGCGGTGATCGCGAGCCGTCACTCCGAGCGCTTGCAGCAGAGCTCGGCATTGCGAGCGCGGTGGAGTTCCTCGGGCGTGTGCCATTTGAGGAGGTCCCGGCGCTGATCCGTGGTGCCGACATTGCGCTTGCGCCAACACGGCTCGACGAATTCACTGACCTCTCTATCTCAAACAAGGTGTTTGAAGGGATGGCGAGCGGCCGGCTCGTGTTGGGCACACGCCTGAAGACGCTGGACGATCTCGTTCCTGAAGAATCGGTTGCGCGCTACACATCAGAGAGCGCCGAAGAGGCTGCCGCCGTGATTCGTCGACTAGCGTCAGATCCAGCAGAGCGCGCGAGTCGCATTGCGTCTGGCCTCGCGGCGATTCGCGGCGGCCTCAGCTGGGAGGCGGCTGGTGCCGCCTACGTCCAGCGACTTACCGCGCTGCTGCCGCCGCCCGTCGACCCGCGGTAGCCCAGGAGCTCTTCGGCACCGGCTGCGTTGGCGGCCGCTCACCAAATCGTCGCTTCCATTCACGTCGCCCAGAGAGGTAGCGCGTCACCTCAAGGTCCGCCGCCTTGATCGCGGCACCCCGGAGCCAGGTGCGATGCAGCTCAAAACACCGTTTCGCCCAGGCGTCGCCATGCGAATCGCCACTGATGAGATGTGCAAGCTCATGGAGCGCCGTCCCCTTGTCGTACGAGCAAAGGAACATTTCACCCGTCTCGGTGATCACCCAACCGAACGGATGTGCCGGTTCACGTCGCGTCCCCGTGTGGTCATGAATGCGCACCCACTCAAGCTTGCGCTTGGCCCGCGCTGTTGCACGCGCGAGCAACTCAAGGGTGGGGCGCCAGTGCGGCCAGGCGGCAACGGTGAAGCCACGCATTGGGCGAACCTCGAAGGGGAGGTCGAGGGCCCACTGCGGCGCCTCGGTCCAACGCCCGGCGATCTTGACGCGATACATACGGCTCATGGCGTCACCCTATCGCGAACCGAATATCGGCGACGTACCAGCGGCAGCTAGCGGAGGGCGCTTGCCCCCACAGAGCGCACGCGCTTCAGGAATGCGCGGGTGCGTGGATCCCGCGGCGCGTTGAAGATCTTTTCTGGGGAGCCCTGCTCTACGATGCGCCCGCCCTCGAGGTAGCAGATGCGATCGGCGACATCGGCGGCAAAGGCCATCTCGTGGGTTGCGATCAACATTGTTGCGCCACCCTTTGCGAGCGCACGGAGCGCCTCAAGCACATCAGCAACGAGGACCGGATCAAGGGCACTCGTGATCTCGTCGAGCAACAAGACCTTCGGCTCAGTCGCAAGCGCGCGCGCAATAGCGACGCGCTGCTGCTGTCCGCCCGAGAGGCTGTCGGGATAGGCGTTCGCTTTCGCCGCAAGCCCGAGCTGCTTCAACAGCGCACGGGCACGCTTCTCTGCCACAGCGGGGGTGAGGCCGAGGGCCACCCGTGGCGCAAGCGCCACATTCTCAAGCGCGGTGAGATGTGGGAAGAGGCTAAATCCCTGGAAGACGATGCCAAGCTGGCGACGCGTCGCATCCGCGTCGCGGTCATCGGCGCTCACCGCGCGACCATCGAGCGTGATGCTGCCGGCGTCAATCGGCTCAAGAAGGTCGGCACAACGGAGCAGGGTTGACTTGCCGGAACCCGATGCGCCGATCAGGCAGACCACCTCGTGCTCGGCGAGGGAGAGGTCGATCTTGTCCAGCACCAGTGCCCGCCCATAACGCTTTGAGACACCGCGCAACTCGAGCACCGGCGCCGCTGCAACTCGCTTCGTTGTCGTGCGTGCCATCAGCGCGTGCCCCCCTGCTGCGCCGCACGATCCTTGGCGGCGAGCCGATCAACAAGGCGCGTCATTGGAATCGTTATCACCAAGAAGATGAGCGCCGTCGTCATGAGTGGCGTGAAGTTGAAGTTTGCCGACTTCAGGATCTGCGCCTGCTTAAACGCTTCCACCACACCAAGGATCGAGACGAGTGCCGTGTCCTTTTGGAGGCCGATGAAATCATTCAGCAACGGTGGTACCACGCGCCGCAACGCCTGCGGCAACACGACGTAGCGCAGTGCCTGGAAACGCGACAGGCCGAGCGCCCGCGCGGCGCGCTCTTGCGATGGGTGAATGGATTCAATGCCGGCTCGATAGACCTCGCTCACATAGGCGCTGTAGATCAGTACGAGCGTCACGAGTGCCCAGAAGAACGGCTCCTTCGGCACCCCAGGGAGGCGCAGCGCGGGCACACCGAAGCCGAGCACGTAGATGAGCAAGATGCTTGGCACCCCGCGGAAGAAGTCGGTGTAGATGGTGGCGAAGATGCGCAGTGGCGCAAATGCTGGATTTGTGATGGACCGTGCGAGGGCGATCAGAAGTCCAATCGGCAAAATGAGGATCTCTGCCAACACGAAGAGTTGAATGTTGATGAAGAACGCATCCACAACGTCAGGGAGCGAGGTGGAGAAGTATGTCCCGTCGAAGAAGGCCTTCTGAACAAGTGGCCAGCTCGGCGATGAGCCGATTGCGATCGCGATCAGCGTCGCGACAACAAGAGTGCTGATGACGGCGACGAGAGTTCCCTTACGGGCTGACCTCGCCGCCGTCATCGTGCGATTCGCTTACTTCAGGACTGGCGCGCTCGCCTTGTCCGCGATCCACTCCGTGAGCAGTGACGCAAGCGTGCCGTCGTCACCAAGTGCCTTGACCGCTGCAGAGACACATGCAGTGAGAGCGGAGCCCTTTTCGAGAACGAAACCGAACTCTTCCAGCTCATCCGTCGAAGGGATCTGTCCAACAATGATGCCGCCCGTGAGCTGCGCGTCGCGCATGTAGAACGCTGTTGGAACGTCGGTCACGACACCGTCAATCAGTCCGCCGTTCAGCGCTGCAAGTGCCTCATCGTTTGTGTTGAACACGGCGACTTCCGTGTCTGGCTTAATTGTCTCGTTGATTGCGTCGAGGCTCGTTGTGCCGATCATCGCTCCAAGCTTCGCCGTCTTTAGGTCGGCAAGGCTCGTTGCACCAGCGATTGGCGAACCCTCAATCGTCACCACGCCCTGTGCAGCAGCGTAGTATCCGGCGCTGAAATCTACGGCCTCTGCGCGCTCTGGCTTGATCGAAACCTGAGCCAAGTAGAGGTCGAAGCTCTTTGCCCCTGGGGCGTACGAATTTTCGAAGGTGGTGTGAATCCACACAACCTCGTCAGCGGTGAATCCGAGCTTGGCGGCAACGGCGTATGCCACCGCGCCCTCATAGCCCTGACCCTTTGCTGGATCATTGTTGTAATCACCGGTCCACACCGTGGCGCCCTCATTACCACCCTGGAACCACGGGCTGTACGCCGGGTTGTCGGTGGAGAGGGTGAGCTTCCCTGCGGTCTTCAGTGCCAACTTGTCTTTTGCGCATGAAGCGTCAACAGATGCTGATGGTGAAGCTGCGGAGCCGCCACAGGCGGCGAGGAACATCGCCATCGCCATGACCACGACCGCCATACGTGTGGTCTGGCCGATTGCGATGCGTGAGCGCGTTGTGCTCATATCCATACCTCCTGTACAGCCGCTATTGGCGACGATCTGACACAGCGTCAGTGCGACGGTGGGGCGGTGATCGGCGCGCGGCGCGCCGTCGACGTTGTGCAGGGGGGTTGGCCCCTTCGGTGCGCTTATGCGCGGGTAATCACCACAGGAGTTCGGCGGACTGCACCATATCGCTCTGCAGCACTGCCGCGGTTGATGGCGAGGGCGAGTCGACCAGCCGAATCGATGTAGCAGAGCGGCTCCTGCTCGGGTACATCCCCGAAGCGGTTCGCCCAGACTGTGGTCAGCTGCTTGTCGCCAACGCTGATCTTCAACGGCTCCCCAGCGGTTAGGGTGCCGATGGACGCCTCAATCGCCTGGCGATCGCCGGTCAGCACCAGCGTGCCGAAGCCATCCACGATGCGAACGGATGTGTTCAAGACACCAGCGCCAATCTCAATCGGCAACTTGGTTGCCGGTACGAGGTCGCTCGGGGAGATCGGCGTCCCAAGGTCGCCGAAAGGGACCCCCGCCGCGAGATGCGCGGCCACCGGCGCAAATAGGTCGCGCCCGTGGAAGGTGTGCGA